>JAHIPI010000032.1 GCA_018894435.1 Candidatus Omnitrophota bacterium
AAACCCTAGTCTCTCTCTCGAAAGATACTCTCTCTAAGTTCTTTTTGGCCATAAATCCTCCTACTGCGTAGTTAATAATATCACACTCTTTTTAGAATTACAATAAAATACTGCGGCTTGAAATTCGCCCCCCTCCTATCCTGACATAAAAATCGCCTCCTCTCACCTATATATACGTATGAGGGGACTATTTTCTTTCAAATTATTTTAAAATTCTTTAAGTGGAGTGGCCCAAAGTGACACGTCTCTTATTTTCTTGTAGATTACTTCTTCACAACATAGTATTTCTTATCTCCTACCGTAACTTCCCAGTAAGGATAGAATGGCGAAGCTGTGGGACCACCCGGTTTCCATATAAGGCGAGCTTCGATGTTTACCGCAGTAGCTGTTTTCGTAATAGACTCCATAACTTCCTGAATTGCTTCTTCCTTTGAAATCTGCACATACCTTGTCGGCTCTTCCACATAGCTAGCTTGAATAAAGTGGCCGTCTTCTCCATCAATCAGAATTGCGGCATATGATTGGAATTGACCTCCTGTATATTTGTCAAAAGGAATTATGTAGTAATCACGCCCTACATCAATCCTGCAAACCTTTATAAATTCTCTTACAACTGAGTTCTGGATAGCTTTTTTGAAGTTCTCATTAAGCAGAAGCATTGGATCGATTATATCCTTCCAGGATATAGCAAAGGAATAATCCGCCGCCATCTCTGGCTTGAATAGGCTTACAAGATCCCCGCCTGTGGAAAAATGCAATAAAGCTTCCGGTTCATTAAGTTTCACCACTAACGCCGAATCTACAAGATGTTTATTAAATTCCGATATATTTTCATCGTTCATGTGGTCGGCGATATTCAAAAGATTCGCTGTGGACTCATTTATATTAGGCGGGGCTATCATGCATTCGAGCTCAAACTCTTCTTCCGGAGGTTCTGCTACCATGACGTATTTACCTGCGTACTTGTCGCCTATATATTTATTTTGTATGGCGACTATTGGAAGAGGTTTAAGGTAGTTAGCTAACTCGGATGAGGTGATATATACATCTTGTCCGATACCAAGCGTTTCGGAATCTGTGAGAAATAGACCGTATATCGTTATACCTGTTATATCATAAGCGTATTTCCAAGGTTGTGTGTTATATGTAAACGGGTCTATGTTTGAAGCGCAGCCGTTTACTACTATCCATCTCGAATAGCCTTCTACATCTCCGTAAAGAGGTAACATTACCGGCACATAAGGTTCTTCCGTAAAATAGTCGGAATAAAGAGGATCTTTAGGATCAATACCTTCCGGAGGATAGTCGGACCATGTCTCGAGCACAGGCCAGCTCATCCAGTGTATAATCTCTTTAAGATAAGTAGCAAAGTCTTGCGGAGTATTGGCATAGCTTTCTATGCTGAAATTATAACCTTGCGTATAAATATCGTAATGCTCTACTGCCGCGTCCATGCCATTCGGGTCAAGTTCTGTAAGTGCCTGGTTTTCCGCTAAATTCTTCGGATGCGCGTAATTATAGATATCGCAGTCTTGCGGGAAGATATCGTCTGGTTCGGGCCTCATAAAATCCAACATATCTTGCACAACGGCGATACTGGATAGATTAAACAGGTTTTCGCCTTTCTGATAATAGTGAGGCAACTTGATAAAGCGCATATAGCCGTAGATAATACCAACACAGTCAGTCGATGTATTACCCGCTGTATCAGTGGCTCGTGCAACTATCACCGCTCTCCTTCCATCGATAGGTATATCTACGGTGCAAGAGAAATTGCCGCCATTTACAGTGGCTTCGGTCCAGCCCGATACACCTTCTACTATTACATCTACGGCTGACAAGTGCTCATCGGATACCGTACCTTCAACGATAACACTTGCATTAGATGTACCCGTATTATCATGCGGTGAGGTTATGGAAATGGCAGGCGGTTCGGTATCTAATACAACACTTGCCGTTACTGCTTCACTTTCGCTGCCATTAGTGTCCCGCGTTGTTATCCTTATTATATTCGACCCATTTATCAAAGGCAGGTCATAAGACCACGAGGTATCGGCATTAAGCGCTATAACCTGCACACCATTTATAACAACTGCTGTATTCTTTGGTTTATTACCTGTTAGCGTAATCGGTGTTGTGTTGCTGAATTCGGGTATTTCATTTAATGCCGGCATAAGTGCAATGCTATAATTTGTAAAAGCAATCTCGTCTAAGTAGATCGTTCCTGACATAATCCCGTATTCAAATTTAAACGTAAGCTCAGCAAGGTCTGATACATTAACTCCTGAAGCTGAAAAATCCGTAAGAGGAATGTTTACCTTCTGCCATATTGTTGATACTGTAGCATAATTCTCTACATCAACGCACTTTTGATGACCCGCAGTGTCTTTTAAATAAATATTGGGCTTTTCGCCGCCAACTGCACCTTTTATATAAAACGATAACGTATCTTTTGACGAAGCATTAAGATAATCTATCCTAGTTGTCCATCCGCAAAAATAGCTTGTTACGCTGACGTTATACTCAAGACATAAACTCTTTCCCAAACCGCCGTATGGACTAGCCGTGTCATAACTTACAGTCATGCTCGCGTTACCCCATGGATAGCTACTCCCGCCAAGAGCATTTGCTGAAATGTTGTCATTGAAATTATCCACAAAAATCGATGCGTTGGCCATTTCCATTTTGATATCATCAATGTATATAGCCCCACTCCCGCTATTTATGGCGCTTTCAAAATATAGCGAGAAAATATCTACTTTATCCAAATATGTAACGGCCTTAAAGGCCGCAAAAGGTATAATGACTTTTTGCCATTCTGTAGTTACACCCTTAGATAAATAATCGGTTATCATTATTTTTGTTTCGTGGAGCTGGTTATCTTTTAAGGCAACTTTAAATAGTTCGCCTCCTGCATTTCCTTTTACCCAAAAACTTATGGCATTATATTTTCTTGCATCAATGCTATTGAGAGCGCAATCAAAACGACCGTAAGCGCCGCTGCCTGATATGTTATATTGTATTTTCATTGAATAGCCCAAGCCGCCTAATACATTGTCTGGATCGGTGTTATAATAAGTGCGCGAGCAAGTGGAACCAGTACCATAGACATAAGTACTTGTTGCGCTGCCAGGGTTATTAGGATCGGTGCCACCATCGTTAAAATCATCTATAAGACGTGCGCTTGACCACTTATCTTTTAAGGCATAATAAACCTCGCGCGGCGCCATCATATCTATGGAATCACCGTTATCTACGGTACGCATGATACCCCACCACTCTTCATTAGAAAAACCGTCAGGATGAGCTTCGTTTTCGTAGCCTCCGTAATCATGGCTATCAGGGTAGCTCCCTAAATCATCATCCTTCCACCATTCGTCGCAATATTCCATTATAACCCCGCCCATACAAAAGTTCTCATTTGCCGCAATTTCGTCCCACAGAGCTGTAGCGTAACTTGCCTGCATATCTTCATATTCGGTGGGGGGCGAAGCCATGTTATCCCAGGCATCTATGCCATATTCGGTTATTACGAATGGCTTTGTGCTTCTGAATTGGTAATTACTGAATAAATCGCCAAAGGTATTACCACGATATGTGTTGACGCCCCAGATATCGAGATAATTCATGGCAAAGTCTGTTGAGCGAACCGATTCCTCGCCCATATACACAAGCTCTCTGCTTGGGAACATAACAGGATGATAGGCTGAGCCCTCTGCTTCATAGGCAGTTCGGGCCATTTCGTTGATTAGAGTATATAACCCTCTTTTATAGCCGGGGTACCAATAATTGTCCTCATTACCGATAGCCCATATTAAAACAGCCGGATGATCTTTGTATGTCTGGACATATTGAACAAAATCTTCTAATACATCTATTCTATTTTCAGGAACGTTGGGTTTAGCGTAATCCGAATAATCCTTCGCACAATCAAGCCAATACCCCATTATGACATAGATGGGATTGACTCCGTTATTATAGCAGGCATCCAAGAATGCCTCGCTTGTTACCGCGCCCCAGGTCCGTATAGTGTTACAATGCATCTCTCTCAAATACTCTAAGTCTCGAGCCCACATAGTGCGGTTATAAGGCGTATCCGCAAAAACGTCTATGTAAGGCGAGCCGTCGTACCTGTTATATGGGTAATATCCAATTGGGGTAGGTTGATAGCCAACGCCGCGAACTATGAAGGGATTTCCGCCGACCAAAAGCTTCTGCTCGTAAATCTTCACGGGCCCTGTGCTCGGCTCTTTAAATAAACCATTAGTAAATTCAATATTATCTATGAATATTATGCCTGACATTATTTGCCACTCAAAAACTATCTCAAGACGCAGCAGTTTCGAAAGATCCAGCCCCTGAGCCGCAAAGTCCATAAGCGGAATCCTCACATAATGCCAGTCATCTCTTAAGGTAATGTAATCTCTTATATCAACATAGGCCCTCATTGAGCCATCATTAAGGTATACATTAAAATGCTCGCCTCCTAATGCGCCCTTTACGCAGAAACCGAGCATATTCATATTTGAGACATCCATATTGCCTAATTCTCTAAGCCAACTGCAGCTAAAGCCGGTCGTAACGCCGGTATATTCAAGCTTAATAGACTTGCCGCTTCCGCCAAATGGACTTAGCTCCTCATAGCTAACCGCAATGTCGGCGCCGTTATTCGCGAACCAATACGGGCTTCCGGGCTCATTTAACGGCTTCCCTGCGTCAAAATTATCGACCGGGAGATTGTCTGATACGAATTTTATTCCATCTACATAGATAGTGCCGGAGCCGCTTCCGATCATACCTTCAAAGGTTATGACGAAAGAATCCATATCGTTCCATGTCATAATCTGGTTAAAATCGTTAAGTGGCACTGTCACTTTTTGCCAAGTTGTGGTGACGCCATCAGGAAGATAATCTGCTATATTCAATTTACTCTCGTTTTCCGCCCGATCTTTTAAGTAGAAGGTGAACTTCTCACCGCCTACTGCGCCTCTTACCCAGAACTCCAAGGATTTATACATAGAGATATCTCTACCGATAAATGCAGTCCAGTAACCGGCAAAGCTACTGCCATACAAAATGTTGTAATCCAGTCTTAGGGAATAACCGTATCCTCCCATTACTACACCGGTAGTATTTATATAGCTATACGTGCAAGTACTTCCGTCTAGGCAAGGGAAAGTATCCATGTCACCGCCCAATAGGTTCGGCCTTACCCCATCGTCAAAGTCATCCACGGCTAAACTTACCGGTATAACCGTAAGCTCGAAATGAGTGGTCTCGCTCCAATTGCCGGCATTGTCAACTGCTGCAACATGGAAATAGTGCGTTCCTTCCGCTAGTTCATAAACCTGCTGTCTCATCGTTCCATCGATTACTGTATCTACGATAGTGGAGGGGCTATCGTCTAAAATAAAGGAGTAGCCTTGGATTCCGCTTGTATCTTGGGCTATCCAGGTAAATATGACCTTCCCTATATTGGCAATATTGGACTTCGGGAATAATATAGTAGGCGCTTCAGGCGGCGTTGTATCCGTATCCACATCATAAATCCATGACCAGCTGTAAGGAGAAGTCATCGCATTGCCTGCTTTATCGCTGACGCTAAGCAGGCTTACGTTTACTTCCTGGCCGTCTGCGAATACTACTGAAGTTGGGCTTAACTTATACGGCATAAATGTGAGAATCTTTGTCTCAGGATCATAATCTAAGGCGGGGCTAGAGGTATCATAAGTAACATTTTCAACCTGTAATCGTATTGTTTCTTCATCCACCCCTACGCCCGGGTAATCATCAACAATTAAACTTATGGTAGGGCTACTGCTTGTAACGCCTTGTGCAGGATTGGGTTCATATGCTATAGGCGGTGTATCATCTTTTATAACCATATAATGGTTGGCGTTGGACCAGTTACCTGAGCCATCCTGAGCCATTATATGGAAATACCATACGCCATCGGCTAAGCCAGTGTAAGTTATAGAAGTAGCCGTACCCTCACTTATACCATCGGGCATATTATCAGCAACTCTGTCTATCGAATAGCTATAACCGACAATCGGTTCACCTGAAGGAGGATCCCAGCAAATTTCAAAAGGCTGGGATATGGGTTTTGTAATAATGAGGTTATCCATCCAGTATGTAGCGCCTTGGGCATTATTCTCGCCCGGAACGGTGGAGTACCAATAGGACATATCCCATTCGCCCATTATGATTTCAGAGACGGTAAAGGTAGACGTATTTGGATAAATGGCCTTTAACATTTTATAAATGTCTATTTCCGCATAGTGCCATTCACCATCGGCCACCATATCGGAAACCGCGCCTATCACGGGAACAGCTGATTTAACCTGTTCAAGATCATCTGTTAATCTAACCTCATGCCATAAGCCATTAACAAAAAGGCGCATATTTATTTTTGCATCCTCTGGGATTTTATAATCAAACCTGATTACAGGAAATTCTTCTGCTTGAAAACTCTTACGTAAAACATAACACGAGAAATCGCCGCCGTTTTTCTCATTCACGAGTTTAACGGAATAGAGGCCTGTGGCTGATGTCGTATTATCCCTGTATACGCTTGCTCCATCTATGCCGCTTCTATTGGCCCAATCGCCTAAATTTACCTCAAAAGTATCCTGGCATATTGAATCACCCGATGTTGTATAAACTAAAGGTGGCTCCGGTATAGTCGTATCTTCGACATTGATGAAGACATTCTTAGAGGGGTCGATAGTTGATGCTATAGTCAAAACTTCACTATTTAGTGCAGCTATAGTTCTTTCGACACTGCTGCTTCGTGCTCCTACATAGACAATTCCTCTATATATGCCTGTATTCGGGCCTGTTTCGGTGAGCACTACTATTATGCCGGTTGGATCTGTAATGGATGATGTAACGCGGACAGATGTTATATCTATCGTGGAAGGGCTACTGTCAACTCCCGAAACTTCTACATAAAGCTTATCACCGACTCTGACTATAGTCCCTGTAAAATCACTTGAGAAATCTTCATTCTTAAGCGATACCGAATTAATCGCTGAAGGCGGATGCAGTTCCACTAAAACTATTCTTGGGGTCGATAAGGGACTTACATTATTATATTTGTCTTTTGCTTGCGAGGTAACAGTGTTACCGCCTGCTATCAAATTTGGTAGATAAAGGCTGTACCACCCGTCACCTTCCGCTGCTTTCAGAATGCCGAAAGAAACGGTGTTTAAGAACACTTCAACGGATGAGCTTTCCTCGGCTAAACCATATATATTAATGGTCTGCTTATTTATCGGTGAAAGCGGCTCAAATATTATAGGCGCCTCTGGCGGTACATCATCTTCAAGAATTGCATAATAAGCGCGATAGGGTAGAATTTCAATAACTTTAGTCGTCAAGACATTATTAGCGATATCACGTTCACTATCTATTGGCATCCATTTTGATTTTTCGAAATCATACCAATAGATCCCCAACTTCGCCTCGTCTACATCGGGTTGGCCATCATCATTTAAATCCAAATCTTTATCCGTATATGACATCTCCAAAATCGCAGGCTGTAATAGCGTTAAGTATGGCGGCATAAACTCATATATACTGCCCACTACGTTCATATTTTGCGGAGCAATAGCTTCATTGTCGCTCGGAAGAATTGCGACTACGAGATAGCTTGTGTCAATTGAAAGCGGCTCGACCTTGAATTTGACTTTTTCATCAGGGCTCTTTCCCTCACCGCCTAATTCATTTGAGATTACTCTACCAACTATTACTTTTATCCTTTCTACAAATTGCCTTCCTGCTGTATCCGTAACCGTGAGCCTTAAAGTGTAAACACCATTAAGCCCTTCGGAAGGATAATTAACACCCGGTGTGCAATAAGCTTTAAATTCATAACCAGTATCCCAATATGCCAAGAGGCCACCATCAATTGGAGTAGTAGAAGTTGCTATAGGAATCCACGTTTCAGGGTTTTCGCCTTCGCCGTAGTCAAGTGTATAACTCTGAAATTCCTCGCCTGTTGCCGTTCCTTCTATAGGAACATAACCGCGTATAAGGCAATCGTAACTTGGGCTTACTATTTCGGCATTGGTTCTTTGGAGGCCAAAGTCTGTTGTATAAATGAATGAAGAATCATCCGGTGAGGTTATCTCATATACGTAATCTCCGCTTACTGCGCCCTGACCACCACTATCTGTCCTATCCCAATAAATTGTATTATCACCGCTATTCTGTAACCCCTGATAAAGCGTTTTTATCAAGGCGCCTTGGGGTGTATAAATTTCTACTTTAACATTTGCCTGTCTTGACAAGAAATACGAGATAAATTCTCTTTCGCCATTTTCGAAATTCACGCCGAAAGCAACATCATATACTTCTAAATTAGTGTGGTTTCGTTGTATATTTACGTCGGTTATCGCTTGGTCCGCATTGCCTGCATAATCATAACATTCTACTTTTACATCGTATGCACCATCCGGCCATGTGCGGGTATCAAGGGTAAGTTTCCATGTTCCATTGTCATAGGCTCGTTCGAGGATTTCTGACTGTGCGTATGTACCACTCGATGTTAATTTGTAATATGCTTTGATGCCGGAGATATTCGACTCATTGATGTTTGAAGTAAGAGTAAGATTTCCCCAATAGGGCATATTTAATTCTGCGCTGGTTATTGTAACTTGAGGTAGTGTATTATCTACTATGATAATGCCGTGTTTCTGAAGCATAGCTTGATCGGTTAATGGATTTACACCTTCGACAAGGTAATAGTAATTTCCGTCCTGTACAATCGCATTATTTGTATTTTTGCCATCCCATGTGAAGCTATATGAGCCGGGCGTGGAGATGTAGGTATTTTCGATTATTTTTACGAGGTTACCTTGTGAATTAAATATTCGAGTTAGGACGCTGAGCGGTTCGGGGATTTCGTAAGGAATAGTAATGTTATCCTTTATGCCAATGGATGTCGTAGGTGAAATAATATCTTTTGCAAACTCCTTTAATAAGGGGTCAAAAATAATAGTTTCTGGGTATTGAATGAAATATGGATCCGGGTTATTTTGATTCTGTGATGAAGTGTTGCCTGCTATATCTTTTGCTGTTACCTGTAATTTGGCTGGTGTGCGCAAATGTATTGTCGTATTCATGCTCTGCCGGCCGTTTTCAAGATGAGTTCTGCCGTTAAAAGACACCATTGCTAACCCTGAATATACGCCATTCATAGTAGGATCTTCAATCCTCACGCCGAAATCCCGGGCGGCAACCCCCCAACTTGAGCCATCCGGATTTATACCTTTGTATACATTTATTGTTTGAATACTTATCTTCGGCTTCGTCACGTCTATCCAAAAAAGCCCTGCTGACGCTATTTCATTACCCCAATTGCCTGCCTTATCGACACTTTTTATCTTGAAGGTATATTTTCCATCAGCTAATTGCTTAGAACATGATGTATCATTACCGATATCCTTAGTCATATCCGGTTCCGCATTCCATGCTACTGAGTAACCACCGATACCCGATATGTCTAAATCATTGCCTGCAATACGAGGATCATCCTCTGCTGCTATCCACACCATAGTGATATTTTTATCTTTGGACCATTTGCTTATTTCATGGGTAGAGGAGGTAAGGCCGGTAACAGCAAACGGTGCAACTGTGTCTATGCATATGGGGCCGAGGTGTGCGGTTGAATACATCCCGTTTCCAGCTTTGTTCCAGTTGCCAGCGTTATCAACGCTGCGGATATGAAAATACCATCGGCCGTCATAAAGTGTAACTTCAGATAAATCGGAATCTGTATAAGTTGGTATAGTACTTGAAATCTTGTCCCATTTCGTAAAGTATCCTTTAATACCGGAATGAGTATCGGTAGCAGGTTCCCATGACGTAATTTTTATATGTGGGTTTTTTGATTGCGGGTCATTCCATTTACCAATTGCGTTGTCGTGTCCGGCAGTCTTAAAATTTGTGACTCGGTTGGGATCTTGATAAAATGCGCTGCCCAATGCAATCATCTGGTCGCTTGGGAGATACCTAGTCGTATAAATTTCAATAGGAGAGTGAATTCCACGTCTCAAAATTATTTCATTAAATGCGTCTGTATCCGTAATAATCGTCCCGCCTGATTGAGTGTGAACAATTGCATGACCACGATCGGCATAGCAAAATTCTACATATGCATCAGAGCGCATACGAATAATTTCATTTTCTTCAAGTCTACCCGGTAGGCTTCCCCGATTATCGTCCCAATATATGTACTCAGTACGCGCATCACCTGAATAAGGTTTAGACACTAATCTCCCTGCTGTAGCTATTATCTCATTACGGGTCGTTTTATCTAGAGATGATCCTTTTGAAAAAGATCCATGATAATCTGTTGCATCTTCAAATTCTTGCAATGTACGTACTCTCCTTACGCCTGCAGGTTGCATCTCAATTATATTGTGATTACTATGTAAATCGGGGGAGCCATTCAGAAATCCAGTATATATTCCACCATGGACATCGGAAATGGGAATGTTAAGGCTTCTAAATACAACATCGGCTCTCTCTTGGTGTTCAAGATTTCCTCCCGCGTTGACTGAAGAATTAGACACAGTACTCAAAATGCATAAAGCCAAAATTGTCATAACATTCATTTTCTTCGACATTGGATTATCCTGTGGGTTCTTTTTTATGTATCTCCTCTTTAAAGGAGCCTTCTATTAGTTTGATATTCGCCTTAATATTATTCTGAAGTTCCTTATCACCTTCTTGTGGCAAGCGTTCTTTTAATACTAATAATGTCTTATTAAGAACCACGGAATCTTTATGTGGTCCTAGAGCCTCTATCTCAAATTCCACCTTATTCTTTACTATGTCCAAAATTGTCGATCGTATCCATTTATCTTTGTGTGAAATTTTACCTTCAATTAGGGGAAGCGCTTCCTTTAAACTAAAAGCACCGCCTGGCATATTTTTTAGTTCTTTCAGGACCAAGATAAGCATTTCGCCGTCTTTTTCTTCAGCAAATTTAATCATCACCCTTTCATCACCAGGACTGCAAACTTGTAATCTCGCCATATCTTTCAGTTCTTTACTATTTCGCTTATTTAGAACTAACTCTATCAAATCATTATCGCCATAAGCACAGAGGCTTCTCATGAGAATTTGGAGTTTATCTATGTCCTTTTCTTCATTAAATTTTTTGAGTAGGATCTCTTTCCCTTCGGGGAATTGCAGACTCCCTATAGCTAAAATTGCTTCATTTATCACTTTACTAGAATAGATATCGGGAGACTGGGCAATGTGTGAAAGCTTTTCATATGCTTTTTGAGTAGCGAATTTTTTAGACCTTTTACCCTGTTCAAAACTTGTGAAAACTATGAATCTTAAAGTTGTTAAAAGTACCTCTTCATCTTTATCGTCTAAAAAAGCAATTATCGTATCTATATGCTTATCGCCTATTCCAAAAAGACAAATAATCTCTATGGCTGGTTTTTCAACATCTACGCCACTATTAATTTTATCATTAAGCAAAACTGCTAAATTATCGATGATTGTTTGTAGATCTTTTTCTGGAAATAACAACTTTTTATTTCTATATCTAGATAGAATACCCTCCATATAATAAATATAACTCGCTCGCATCCAATCAGGATATTTAACATTCATCACGATGGGCAAGACCTTATTTATTAAAACCTGGGGCTTCTCCATCTGGCTTTCCCATTTTGAAATCAATATACTCTTAATCATAGACCCCATATTACCCCAGTGTTCCCCTTCAGTTTTTGGCTTACCTTCAATTTTAATTATTTCTGCCTGAAGTCGAAGAAGTCCCTCTTCAGGTAAATTTTTTATTGTAGATAAAATATCGCTGTACTCTTTCTGAAAATACGCTTTTTGCGCTTCGTTCATTTTTTCGAGGTGTATCATTTTCCAGAGCGATTCCCATCTTTGTACAATTTTTTGCAAATTACTCTGCCTGGGATCTTTTTCTATTGCCCTGCTTTCCGTTATAAATGAGCTAAATATAACGCTAAAAATTAAGGCAAATAATATTATTTTCTTCATCACAACTCCTTTCGCTTTACAAAGTCCCAAAATAAGATATGGAAAAATAAGAGGTATTATTGCCATACCTCTGCGCTATTCAATATATTATACCATATATATTCACGGAAATCAATGGGCATAATCTATCTTTTTTAAATCCTAACATCTATTTTAACCATTTCTTCCGTAACATCTTTGTTTACAATAAGTTAAACATCGTAAAGCTGCGCGTTGCCCTAATGAGCATATCATTTAACCAGATTTTTGCTGGATCTAATCCCTTCCTTACGAGTTAGCGCCCATAGTACAAGTACCCCTACGCCTACAAAAATCGTACCTAAAATAAGAAATAAAAAAACTGCGCCTGATACCCCCGCTTTAAGAATAGCTCTTTCGGGACGATTCGGGTCATAATGGACAGCTACTCCCTTGCCAACCAGGTAGGGCTTAAGCGCGTATTCCGCATTACTGCGGCTCGAAAGCGTTGTAGCGCCATATAGGTCCAATACATCGATAGCATTAGACGTATGCATGGCACTATCTATTTGATATTCAAATACTACTTCTGGCTTGTAGCTAGTATCGCTAGTATCTTGAGCGGCGCGTACAACTTTTGAAGAAATGACTGTGCCTGTTGTCGTAGGCCAGTATAAGCTTGATATGCCGCGTGCTGTTCCGATAACACCCACTAATAAGCCTAATCCTCCCAATACCATCGGGAGAAGACAAAAAATCAAAAAAGCTAAAATAGTTCCTAATAGGCCTTGTTTCTTTTGTTTTGGAGCTGTAATAAAAGGCGGGATATCTGCCGGATACGGATTTTTCTCCAAAGCATACTTAATTCTTGAGGCAACACTAAACAATGAGTTAACCAGTTTTTCGTTTACGGTACCCGATACCGTTGGATAGTAGATAATAAATACTCTATTGTCTTTCGCGTACAACTCGGCCATTGTTTTATGATTAGGATCATCCAATACCGCTTTGACAGGCATGAATAAGGGATTGGTTTGCAGGCGATCGATATCATCCTTATCCCAGCCTCTGAATTGTACCCTCTTGGGTGAATACGGTGAGTAGTACTTTGCTTTTCCTCCTATCCAGCAGCGTTTAAGGAAAAACTCTTTGGCATTGCCTGTTTCAAAGAAACAAAATAACTGCTTAGATGATGAACGATGTTTAGGGCTACCGTGAGTTTCCCATCCAGTAAATATGGTAATCCCGTCATGACTTACAAAATGCTCAAGGCCGCGATAGGACTTGTAACGGTCTACGGGCATGCCCTTCACTTGATAATCATTGGGCACAAAGTTGTTAATCTTTAAGCCGATATCCCTTTCGTCTTTTTTAAAGTACTTCCACCCGCGTTGCGCCGCTAGCTTCTTCAGGAATTGCCCCGAGCGAATGCTCGAATTTATAATAGAAAGCACGCCCAAAACAATAATAGCAAAAAATGCTATATAAATATAAACGGCTTGTTGCGGCATAAGGCTATTTTCCTATTAAAAAATCGAGCTATCTGCCTTCTTCCCTCTTTTCCCTTTTTAGCGGCAGTACACCGGCCATTTCGCCGATAACGTTAACCAGGTCTGAATCGGACGGAATCACGATCTTCGCATTATTCTGAAGAGCGGTTTCCATTGCCTGAAGTTTACGCAAAAGTTGAGCGTTCCCTACGAAATATTTCTCCGCCGCTTCGTTCACGAGCTTGATAGCCTCAGCCTCACCCTGCGCCTCCAAGACTTTGCCCTGCCTTACGCCATCCGCTTTTTTGATCTCGGCTCTTCTTGCCCCGTCTGCCTCTGTTTCGGTAGCAGTGGCAAAATCTATGGCCGCTATCTTTTCATTTTCCGCCTTTACGACCTTATTCATCGTCTCCTGGACGTCCTTGGGCGGGTCGATTTCTTTTAATTCGGTACGGACTATGTCTATACCCCAGCTCTTTGTCTCGTCACAAAGCGTTCTGTGCAGTTCCGCGTTAATTTTGCCTCTTTCGCTGTTTGCCGACTTCAATGTCAGCGTACCGATGATATTCCTTAAGGTCGTCCTTGCCAGATTCACTATCTGCCACTGATAATTATTCACGTTATACTGTGAATTTTTCACATTATCCTCATCGGCTTTGACCCTGAAATACACCTGCGCGTCCACGCGGGCGTTAAGATTATCGTTTGTGATGATCTCCTGCGGTTCCGCGTCGACCATCTGTTCGGTGACGTTTACCTGAAACATCCTGTCAATAACGGGGATGATCCAATGAAACCCCGCTTCGGCAAAACGATTATATTTTCCGAACCGTTCTATAAGCCCGCGATGCGTGGGCCTTACAATCCTGATACCCATGAAAAATATGACTACAGCTGCTATTCCGACTGTTGCCAAAATGCTCATATGCCCCCCCTGGTTTTGAAAATTACATTTTATTAAAATGCTTTATTTCTCCATTTTGGCTAATATTCTTCAGGCGAACCTATTTTATTAAGCGGAATCATAGGGCTAGGCTTTAGATTATAAGGCATTTCAAGGCTTACCCGCTTATTAACAATATCTATCTCTAATGCTTCTACCTTGCCCCAAAAGGCAAAAGTTGCTGAACCATATTCCAGCCCACCTCTTTGATACGCTACTTTTCGCAACTGGCGACCTGTAATGTCATAAGCACGAATAGGACATAGATTATCCGGCAAAAAGCTATCCACTGATTCTATCACTGACCCTGAATAGCTGACTAAATTGTCATTAAAGGTAACTGTAGCGCCTGACATACTTGGATTGGCTTTAGTAAACCTTAATGTGGTTATAGAAATTGGATATTTAATTTCTATAGTGCCTGCGGCTTTTGCAAAGTTGATAATTCCCTTACGATCTTTATTCATTAATCTTAATTCGGATTCCGAAAAATTTTCTCTGTCACGATAGTCTTCTGTTTCGAATTTTAGTTTCTTACCGAATTTTCCTATTAGTACGGTATCGCTAAATTCTATTTCAGCATACCGACTATTATCGATTCGTGGCAATATTACTCCTATTTTCGGCGTATTAAAGCCGAAAACTGCATTATTGCGTGTCGATCTTATTCTTGTCTGTTTTATAACATCTCCCGGATCAATTGTTTGATAGGCCGGTTTTTCAGCGTCTTTCACATACCGAGGTGCTTCAGCACATTCGTCATATGATGTTCCTAATCGTCCCGGCTCTCTTGTGGCAATTACACTAATTTGCCTAGACACTGTTCGTTCCGGAATATACATTTCTATTGATGCGACTTTGCCTTTTGATAAATACAAATATTTTATGGTTTCCTCTACATTAAGCGATTGATCTGGTTCACTAAACATATCTTTTGGCCCGCTCATACGTCCAACATTCTCTAGTCTTTTGCCTTTTTTATCATATGTAACACAAATCAGTTCTTTACCCTTCCTTGGCAATCCATCAATTTCTAAATGAACAAAATTATTCTTGCATTCTTTTAGGGTAATACTAATCCCATCTTGACTAATGGTTTTTTCGATGTCTTGTGAGCTAAATTGAAATTTCATAAATTTTACAGGTAGAGTAATAGCGGCTATTCCTTCTGCCCTATAAGGAATAATATTTTCGTCTTCTATCGTAATCTGCAAATCT
>JAHIPI010000033.1 GCA_018894435.1 Candidatus Omnitrophota bacterium
CAACTCCTTCACGAAGGCGACGTCATCTTCTATCGGCGTTTTAGGGAACATGTAGAAAGCTCCCTGCGGCTTGACCAGGGAATAGCCCATTTCCGTGAGGCTCTTGTAAAGGAAATAACAGGGGGCGACAGCCTTACAGGCAGGCGCATGAGACAGGACAACGAAACCTTTCCGCCGACGCATAAGATAATTTTAGCGGCGAACCATAAGCCAATAATCCATGATACAACACGCGCACTTTGGCGAAGAATAGCTCTGATCCCTTTCAATTATGTATTCGAAAAAGAAGAACAGAAGAAGGATTACCATGAAATATTGCTTGAGGAAAGAGACGGAATATTGCAGTGGATGATCAAGGGGTGTTTAGAGTGGCAGTCGGAAGGTTTAGGTGAACCGCGGGAAGTAGAAGACGCCACAAAGGCTTATAAAACTGATATGGATATTCTTGGTGAATTTTTAGATGACTGTTGCGTTATCGATCAAACAGTGGAAGTTACAAACAAAGCACTGAAAGAGGCGTATAAAAACTGGTGCCAGAAAAATGGTGAAAAGGAATTAAGGTCCAAGGTCCTTTCCTCAAAATTAATAGAAAAGGGGTTTAAAAGAAAGGAAAATATGCAAGTCGCTTTATCTCGAGGTAGAGGATGGGAAGGTTTAGGGATTAAGGTACCTGACACAGATGACACAGATAAGTAGGTATTTCTATATAAGTCTATACGTGGAGTATTCTAATACGCTTATATAGGAATTGGTGTTTATCTGTGTCAATGTGTGTCAAATGATCAATATGTGTATGCTATTATAAGCTATAGTATATATATAATAAAATAGGGAAGAAGGTCGGGATCATGAAAGATTTAACACCCTTAAAAGCCATAAGGTTGCATTGCAAGGAATGCGCCGCCGGTCATCCAAAGCAAATTAGAAATTGTGGAGTCAACGGCTGCTGGTTATATATTTATCGTTTTGGCCATAATCCCAAGAGGAAGGGCCAAGGGCCCAGGATACCCCCTTTCTTGCGAAAACATGAAGCCCACGGCAAGATTTCTGAGACAAAAGGTGAGGTTTGAGGTAATGGTAGAGAAACGCCAACTTATTAATGCTGATGAACTATCGCAAATGCTGGGGATCCGGCGAGATAGTGTGTACCGATTTGTAGCCCAGCGTCGGCTCCCATTTGTAAAAATTGGCCGCGCGCTGAGGTTCGACCTCGATGAGATCAATAAATTTATCAAGGAGAAGTCCATTGCCGCTAAAGATTTCTATTGACAAAGTCATATCACGAGAAGTAAACTATATAAAGTATGAAGAAGCGATATTTCATAAAAGACCTGGAGAAGATATTAAGAGTAAACAGGGCAGCTTATTTTTATTGGGAGAAAACTGGCAAGGTTCCGAAGGCCAAGAGAACGCCTATGGGGAATTATCGTTATTGGAGTGCGGAAAATATTAAAAAATTAAAGAAGATAACAGGCGGGTGGTATTAGTCGAAGTCTCTTTTTGTTTTATCGTCGACAAAAACCTTTCGAGGTTGCCTCAGGTTGGACTTTCTCGATGCTATTGATAGTAGATGACCTGTTGAAATAAGCACAATAGGTGAAAATATGAGTGTATATAAACAGATACATTGTCCGAAGTGCGGAAGAACGCATGATATTAGGAAAGAAGCTGAAAAGGAAAGGGTATGCGATTGCGGTTATACTATCAATGGCAAAGGCGGAGTTTATTACATAGATTATTATTATCAAGGCCGGCGCAAGAGGGAATGCATTGGCCCGGATAAAAGACTTGCCGAGACAGTCCTTAAAAAAAGAGAAGTTGAAATAAGAGAGAACCGATACCTTAATATACGGAAAGAGCGGAAGATAAGGTTTGAGGATTTCGCAGATGAATTCTTCCTGCTTCATTCTGAGCCGAATAAAAAGCCTTCTTCTATTCAGAGTGATAAAATTATTATCAAGACTCTCAAGTCATTTTTTAGCGGTAGATACCTTTATAATATAGGGCCGGAGTTGGTCGAGGAATATAAAGCCCAGAGAAGTAAGGATGTTAAGCCGGCTACGGTCAATAGAGAGCTCGCCTGTTTAAAATGTATGTTTAATCGAGCGATCGCATGGGGCAAGACCGAAGAAAATCCTGTCAGGAAAGTAAAATTATTCAAAGAACAAAATGCGCGAACTCGCTATCTTGAGAAAGCAGAGATACGAAAACTTATCGAGAGCTGCTCTCCTCATTTAAGGCCTATTGTAATTGTTGCGGTGAATACAGGTATGAGAAAGGGAGAGATTTTAAAATTGAAATGGAATGATATTGATTTTAAAACGAATTTGATATATCTTATGGAGACCAAAAATAATGAGATAAGAAAAGCCCCTATGAATAATACCGTTAGAAAGACTTTAATGAAGATCCCTAAACATCCGGACTCGCCTTATATTTTTTGTAACGCAAAGGGCAAGCCCTATGCGAACGTAAGGAAGTCTTTTGATACAGCGCTAACAAAGGCAAAGATCACAGACTTAAAATTTCATGATTTAAGACACACATTCGCAAGCCATCTGGTAATGTTGGGGATTGATTTAAAGACTGTTCAGGAATTATTGGGTCACAAAAGTTTTTCGATGACTCTAAGGTATTCGCATTTATCCCCAGATCATAAGGACCGAGCAGTTGACATTTTAGATAGTAACCTGTCAGAAGAAAAAGACAGCCAATGGACAGCAGAGTCGGACAACGAACTTATAAGAAAAGCCGCAAGTTTTGTAACTGCTGATAATTAAATGAGAAACAACAACGACGCTGGCGTAGCTCAACGGCAGAGCAATGGTTTTGTAAACCATAGGTTGAAGGTTCGAATCCTTTCGCCAGCTCCAACTTGGAGTAAAATGTCGTAAGCAGTGAAGGATTCGAATGGAGCTTTTCGCCGAGCGAAGCGAGGACAAGATGCGACAAAA
>JAHIPI010000034.1 GCA_018894435.1 Candidatus Omnitrophota bacterium
CATTATAACCCATCTTATCCACCCAGACCAATATCAAATCTACAAACCTAAAAAGAACCTATTGTGTCCACTAGTTGCTGAAGTTGCACACCGTATCTACACAATCAACTAATATGCATGTCTAAATTCAGCCTCAAAAGCTCCAGGTTTATTTACTAAGTCTGCACCGTTTGAGGTCGTTTTAGAATATATCTTTAGATAACTTTCTGGCTCTTTGATATCAATTACATGGTCTGAATTAAAATCGGCAATATCTTTATGCGTAAGGTGTATCATGTGCTTACCTTCGTTTGTCTCAACTACAACATATTGTCCAATGCTTAGTTGCCCAACGCCTTTTCCATCAATCGAAATATTTATTTTCCTCGAACCGTCAATGCCATAAAGAAGAAAGTTAGAATCATTAAACACAACTAGTCGTAACACGCCCGGATTACTCGGAGCCTGGCCAATTATTTGCGACGGAAGTGACACTTCCTGCTTTATGGGTATAGCGGCCCGTAGAGTAGAAGTAAAGTGCTGATAAATACAAAACTGCAAAATATTTTTTCATGAAAGTTTCCTCACGGTTTAGAAATATAATTGATAACGGGCTATTATGGCCAATACTACCTTAATTCCAATTGGAAGTGGCACAGTTTTAAGGGGTAAGGTCAATCTGTACCAAGGCTTTTTTACCATTACCTAAACTGCTCCTTATAGTTATCTTGAATTATACTCCTAGGTATAAAAAATCCCAAGCTATTTTTAGCCCTGAGCTTGTCGAAGGGCAAAATGTGCTTAGGGAAAGTTTCCCGATTGGGTTGGAAAGCGTTACTGGTTAGGAGCTTTCATAGCCCGTAATCGGATATAACCATCGTAACTTTCTGTAAAAATCCTTTGCTATCTAACTGTAACCGATCCTCATTTCCGAGCCTGACCTGTCCAGTTTTTTTGTCAATTCGTATAATAATCCAACTATTATCTTTTCGTTCAACTTGGTATTTCCACCAATCAGTAATTGAAAAATTATAAATCACGGCATCGATTATTGTTATAATCTCTTCGGCTTGTTTTTCGTTTAAAATCTGTATTTTATTTTGGTCTAAAAATTTGTTTAATTGGGGGCTGATGAAAATATTCGGACTTTTTTCAGCAAAACGTTCAAAAACTATTTTCTCCCCGGAAGGCGAAATCAAACTAAAATATGCACCACTATCTTTAGCTGCATGCGGATTTCTTGATATTTTGAAACCAGGATAATACTTATTTAGCAATTTCGTTACACGGTGTGTGTTGCACATCGTTTGGAAAATATCGTATGGTAAGAGGGCTGTGTCAGAAATTGCGGCAAATGGAACATCCAATAAGGCAACCGTAAACACTAAATGCTCTATTCCGGTAAGCAATGGATCGTAAGTTTTATTGATAAATGACATTAGGCACGCAAGATCACCACTTAGGGAAGGATATATTTCCTGATATATTGGATAAGAATCTTTTTTTGCACGATGAAAGTAGGCAGACATCATACTAATAAGCACAAAAATCACAAGTATTAGGATTATAAATATTTTTTTCATTTGATCAGACTCCCTGGGCACTTGCCCAAATCCTGAGGTATATTGCCCCCAGAGCCATATATTACAAGATCGACTGCATAATTGCTATTCTTTGCTCCACTTATCGTTCTTTGAATCAATCCTCCTGGTGTAACGTAAGTATCAGCGTACTTAGAGCCTATCCATGCCTTTTCATAAAGTTGTCTATATTGATGAAATCGGCTCGTTACTACAGAAGTCTTCGTCCATTTTACTTGATTTGGATATTTATTAATAAATTCCATGGTTGTTTTTCTTGTTGCGGCAGGATTAATAGCAATGTTTCCATGTTCATCTGGCCCCATTTCCCAATAATTATATTGATCACTTCCAATTTCTCTCCATCTAATAAATTTATGCCTTAAATCTCCAAACGCTGGCCTTGAACCTATTTCTACATCCATTGTTTTGGATGGATCAACGCCAAGACTTACGAAAAGTTCTGTTGTATTGTTATGCGCTTGTGAATCTATCCCGTGTAATATGCTCTGCCAACCAGCGGCGTAAGAATATCCGGTAGCAAAACCTGCGCCAAAGCCTACGCCCGCACCTATGCCGGCTTGGGCGAACATATCTCCAACGCTACCTTCACCACCAGCATAACCTGAAGCTAAGCCGGCGGCAAAGCCGCCTATGGCAAATTCAGTGCCGGTTATTAATGCTCCTTCTAAGGGCGTTATAATCGAACCGCCCCATGACCCTGCCGCTGTTGCACCGACTCCAGTTCCAAAGCCAGCCCCAATACCAATCCCCATAGCCGATGTTGCTATATTCGCTATACCTGCACCAAAATAGCCGCAGACAGCACCTACAGCAGCACCTGCCCAGACATTGCCTCCTGCGTTATGAGCTGATATGGCACCTATTATTGCTCCAACTATAGCAGCTATTACAGCCCACCAGAAGTGTCCGGTCGGATCGATGTAACGTATCGGGTTATTTCTCGCATACGCATACCGGTTAAAGCTCTGCGGATCGTCGGGGTACGGTATTATCGTATCCGGCTGAATGAATCTGCCTAATTCCGGATCATAGTACCTCGCGCCATAGTAATATAGCGCAGTACTTGTATCAAAGAGCTTGCCTGTGAACTTGTAATTTGTATTATATGCTCCCTCTTCTCTTGATGTCAAGCCGTAAGGTGAATATTCAATTAATTTGGCAATCGCACCTGTTTCGTCGGTGATGACGTTGCTTGAACCGATATGATCCTGGTGGAAGTAGCAGTATTTTGTAGTCGCGCCATCATTTTCAACCGTGCAAATCCTTGTCGAGCCGAGAAAAATATGCTTACTTATTTTAGTCTCGGCACCTTTGGCTTGAACTTCGTATGTTGCACCTATGTAGGTTGTGGTTTCAAAGGAGGTAATGACTTTTACTCTGCCACCATCACCGTCATAGACGAAGCTCGTTTTCTCTCCTTCGTTTGGAATATTCCAAATCTGATTGCTTGCGACCTTAAGGAAGTAGCTCTTGCCGCCCTGAAGTTGCGTTACGGGAACATATGTTTCACCCTGTCGTTCGCATATATCACTATAGGTTATGTCGTTAAGCGCGGTTGCAACGTCAATTGATGTAACAGTCGGCGCACAAATTAAGTTCCAGCCCGTTTTAAGATCGAGCACTTCCTGGCTTGTGGGTGTAATACCCGAGACTTTAAGTGTCGAGGTCGTATCTACATATATCTCATAGCCTCTGCCGTAATCAAAAGTAGTAAAGTCGTTATATTCGGCTAAATCTTTACCCTGTTCATAGGCGAAGTTTTCCCATGCTTTAGTCTCAGAGTTATATCTTGAGACCTGCGCTTTGATTATGTCTGAATAAGCGAGTATAGCAGCGATATCTTCCGTTACAATAACGGGTAAGCTTATAAAGTTCCATCCGGCATTGAGGTTGATAGTATAATTACTTATGTATGATCCTTGGGATGGGGCCTCAATTAATCGATTCTCAATATCGTACTTAAAGGATTTCGCGCCTGATTCGGTCTCTTTTGAGAGCATATTACCGTTAGCATCGTAGGTAATGGCATAACGCGTAGAATTTTTCGTATAGTACGTTACCGCGTGAGGCCCAGCAGTTACGCCGTATTCCATCAGTGCAATATCACCATTTTGCGCCATATTACCAATAGAGTCATAGGCGTAGTTTATAATGCCATAGGATACGCCAGTGGCTTTGGTGAGGCGGCTCAAGTCATCATATTCGAAGGATTGAGTATTTGTGCCGGTGGATGAAGTGTCTGTAATTGATAATACATTTCCAACATTATCAAAACCGTATGTTAAATTTTGAATATTACCTGAAGGCGCTTGTGTTATAAGATTCTCGAGGCGCAAAGTTTCAGAATTATAGCTATATTCTGTATAGGTGCCGTTACCATAGTCAACGCGTGTCATCTGGCCGTTTTCGTTATAGTTGACGTTCGTAACATAGGTATGGGTTGCGCTTGATATGGTTTGGACACCACCGGCTTTATTATAAGCATAGATCAACACTTCGCCGTCGGGGTATTTTACTGTCTTTAATCTGTCTATTGAGTCATAAGTACGCTCAACTGCATAACCTACGCTGTCAACGATCTTTATAGTCTTGATCTCGCGGCTAAGATTATCATAGAAAAACTCTGTTGTACCGCTCTGGTCAGTAACTTTTACAAGGCGGCCTTTCGCATAGGCGTTTTCGGGTGTTACAGTGTCATATTCGTAGGTTACATTTGTTGACTTGGTTATAAGGCGGTTTATAACGTCGTAATCGAATTCTATCGCCTGCCCTTTGGCATCGGTTTGCTTTTTAAGATTACCCAGGGCATCGTAGTCGTATGTCCAATGGCCCATATCGGGATCATCCATTGAACGCTTACGGCCGAGGGAGTCATAAGTTATAATTGTTTCGTTACTTTGTGTATCTATAGCCTTGAGAAGATTACCTAATGTGTCGTACTGATATTGGGTAACATATTCTGCGCCTTCATTATATTCAGTCACTTTTATTAATCGTCCGAAGGCGTCTTTTTCCTGCTTTATCTTATTGCCGTTCTCGTCGATAGCCGTGACCATCCAACCTTCATATTCAATATAGCTCGATATACCGTCTGGTCGTAATGTTTGAATAACTCTACCAACAGCATCATAGAAGTAAATTATTTTTATCTGGTTATAGTTCGGCGGAAGATAAGTATCTGAGGTATCTGCAAAATATGGTATATACTTTTCTTTAACCTGGCCTCGTAAATCATATTTGACAATACCGCTGATAAGCTGTTTACCATCCTGTTCGGTTTCGGTTTTAACTTCTATTGTCCTGCCTAAGCCGTCTGCAAAGGCATACGATATTGACTTAGGTTTGCTTTCATCCACTTTGGTTTTAGTAGCAACCCTTACAGGCCTTAAGTCCAAGTTATAGGTATACTCTATGGCCGGAGATGACTCAGTATCATTTGGCCCTATTACTTTAAGAGTTCTCCCGAAATTATCATATATTGTACGGGTCATTTGGCCGTTCGGGTCAGTTGAAGTCAGAACCTGGCCTGTTTTCTTATCATAGGTAAAGCTTTGAGTATGGCCTAATGTATTTGCTACCAGAATGGGGAATGCATATTCATACACAGCGTCATAAGTGGTCGTGGTTTTTCTGCCGAGGGCATCTTCTACTTCAACAAGATTACCACAGGTTGGTAAACCCGGTACTTCATAGTCGTATTTAAACTTAGTAATGGGGTTACCTTCACCAGTATTAAGCCATTTCGTTTCTGTTTTTAGACTACCGCGCGTGTCATATGTATAAGATGTCTGCGAAACGATCTCATCGCCCTTTTTGATTGTCGTCTGTCTTGGCTTACCCAAAATATACTTATCTATGAGATTCTGGTTATATTCATATTCTATAACGGTGCAGCGGTCATCAGACAGATCATCAACAAAACCTAATTCATCAATACGTGGAACGTTACCATAGGTATCAGGTGTGCTATAAATAGTTTTTATATTGCGGGGCGTTCCGGTTGTATCATTGTATACGGTAGATGTTTGGCTAAGTATATACGGAAAATCACACAAATCGCCGTGAACTTTATTATTTTCCTGCCATTCGTACGCAACTGTACTATAAACTTTAGCGCTACTATCCGTAACTTCTTCCCATGCGGGTTTACCTTTAAGTACATTGCCTTGATAAAACTCCGTTTCTTTTATTGTCCCTTCAAAGTCAATTACTTTAACATGCTTAAATCCCCTGAATTCGCGTGAATTAGGTTCAAACATACCGCCTGAGTATTCGTAATTAACACTATAACTATTGCCCATGCCGTCGGATTTTGTCTCTTTTTTGACGACCTGCACCGGGAATGGTAAGGCAGGCTTGCCGTCACTGCCTGTATTATTAAGCTGGGTTGAAACTTCGTATTCTATATTTGTAGTTCCTCCGATGCCGTTATCGATAGCAATAAGCAAGTCCGGCTGTTTGGAATTGTGGAGCTTAATCTCCCATTTGTTTAAGACGCCTTGTGCTGATCTATTGAATACAGACGCATCGCCTATGCTATCACCGTTATAATCGCCTCCCGAGGGAAGAATATCACTGCCTGCCCCAAATGGGGTTGGCCAGTTTGCGCCTACAGCTTTATTAACTTCGGCGCCCCCGGGTAAAGTTGTAAATGCTTGAATCTCATAATTTTTTGTCCCTACACTACATTCTTTGTTGGAGTCAGCCAGGGCTCGGGTTTCCATTTTAATTCCGCCGCAATTTGCCCAGCCGCTTGATTTAGTCCTTATTCCGGAATCTCCTGAACTATTATCGATTGAAACCCATGTCCCGTTAATCTTTAAGTAAACATCCCAATTGTTCCAATGAGAACCGCTACCTCCGATAGCAGAAGAGGAAGCGCACCTATACTTAACAGAGCTAATATATGTCTCAGGCCATTCAAATACCGTAGTAGTTGTCGAGGACTTAGAGCCATAGCTTCCTCCGTCATAAAAACCAACCCACGTATCCCAGTTTCCATCGCAAACGTTTGTGTGGGATCCGCTATTGATGCGCCCTGTGGTTGCTCTAATCATGCTGTCAAAGCCGATACCGCTCGATGTGGCATATTGCCATTCGCCTTTACCTGAATCGAAATACCCCACATCAGTTTTGCCGTCGTGGTTATAATCGGTAATAATCGGCTCTTGGCCAGCGCCGAAGTTGGGCAGCCATGTCGTCCCGTCTGTAAAAGCGGGTAAAGCGCCATTAGCCGCTACTTCATCTTGGGCAGTCCATGCCTGCATTTCATATACATAGGCATAACCGGAACCGCCATGGCCGTTAGGATCGGCCCAGCTTCTACATTCCACCTTCATGGCCGTGACTCCTGTCCATGGGCCGGATTCAGTCGCTTGCCCTGTATCAATGGAGCATGTTCCTGCCCCGCCACTCCAACCATTTGAATATCCCGCACCTATTTGATGCCAATCTCCATCATAATACAGATAAACTTGTGCGTTACAGCCGCCGCCGCTGCCGCCGCCGGTATACGCACCAGCACCTGCCCTCCAAACAATACGATCAATATTAACCTCTTCATTAAACGTAACCGTACTGACTTCGGTTACCGTGCCTCCATTACCGCTATCATAATTTGCCCCTGCACTGCTATACCAATCGCCATCGTGTATATTATCGGCAGAGCCGTAGTTACTTGAATATGAGGCTGCATTTTGAACCAAATCGATGCTTTGTGTAGATGTCGTATCCTGTGATAGAAGTACATCCCATTTGCCGGATCCTCTATCCAGCGCCAAAATATCTGTAAGGCCGTCTCCGTTGAAGTCGCCTGCATAGGTTACACCTCCCGTTAAGCCGGTACTATAAGGAATCGCTGTATCAACAAAACCTGTTCTGTCCTCTTTTGCAAGCCTTATGCAGAAAAATCCGTCATTATTATAGGATATATCGGCATACCCGATATCCGTTACACCGTCGCCATTAAAATCGCCTATTAAGGGGTTACATGCTCCGCCTCCGAATCCCGTTAAATTCCACGCAGGGTCAGAGTCATGTACAAACCCTTCTCCGTCTGAAAGGGCGAATTTCCAGTCGCCGCCTTGCCTGTCATAAACAACAATATCAACCCGGCCGTCGCCGTTGAAGTCACCCGTAAGAGAAAACGCATGATCAGCGTCTTTTCCTTTAAAGTCGCCCATCCATTCCCGCAGGTTATCGAATTCGCCTTTGTCCGATACAGCAACCTTCCAGCTGCCTGTTTGAGTATTAAAGGCACCCACGTCGGTCATGCCGTCGCCGTTAAAATCGCCTGATATGGGGAATGACTTAGACGGGTCTTCGTTCTGGTCTATGACTTCGACTGAACATGAATCTGTGTCGCTTTTAGAACCTGGATCGGTTACGGTAACGCTGTATTCGTAGATGCCAATTTCGGTTTTGTTTCGCGTAACGTCGAGAGTCGGGTCACTGGGCACGATGGTACCGCTTTGTATAACTGTGCCGCTTTCTTTTAGCTCATAAGCCAGGGTATCACCGTCTTCGTCATTAGCGTCAATATGCAGTGTAAAATCTGTGCCACTGGTGACGCAAAAATTGTCCGTAGTAATTTCGACAGCGGGAGTAGTATTTACGTTTACAACGGTAATCTTTATAGGCGCTAAAGTGTCACCGCCTTTATCGTCTGAGACTTTAGCGTTTACTTCGTAATAACCAGCCTGTTGATAGGTAGGGGTCCATGTAAAAATACCAGTTGTTTCATTTAAGTCTGCACCCACAGGATAATTTTTGCCGTCAATGGGCACCAATGAATAATGAAGGATATCTTCGGGATCATCGGTTGCCGGAATGGGGAATTCCAGACGTTCGTTTTCATTTACAGTTTTATCTTCAATCGGAGGTACCACCGGCGGTTGATTAGGAAGATGAATATCCCAGTCGGCATAATAGATTTTTTTGGCAGTAGTCGAAATTATCGAATATGCAATCCGCGGCCATTCTGAACTATTAAGGACAAGGCTTATATCGCCCGGAGTAAAGCCCGTCGGAATAGTAGCAACCTCCTGCAGCGCCCATACTCCGCCGATTCTCTTTCCGTAATAGACTTTTTGGCCGTTGAAATAGGCAACATGGAAGTTATTCACCGGATCAATAACCAAAGATGCTCTTACAATGCTATCTGCGGCAAGCTGAGCAATAAGCTCATACGACCAATAACCGCCTATCCTTTTGGCAAGGTAAAGCGATTTCGTGCCATAGACATTCTGGATAACGCAATAGAGGTTGTTGCTGCTATCTACCTGCAGGGTGCCGTTTGTGTCATAGAGTATTTCGTAGCCGGCGCCGAATGTTTCCGAATACCAGCTAGTGCCGTTTTTATAACAATGGATAAGCCCGCCGCCGTATGCGCCATTTTCGACAATCGCATGAGGAGCACTGCTTCCATGGAAAGTAACAAGCGCCGATGGGCAGAACTCATTTGAGTATCTTTTGACATTAAGATTTAGCGAGCCAAGGCCTTCTGTATCAAACCAAGTTGAACCATTACTATATTTATAACAGAGCTGTTTCGGGTAAGGGGGCGGAGGAGTTTGAGTATTATTCCACCAAAAAAGGTGCATACCGCTATCATCATCCATAGAAAACGATTCGTAGTTCCCTGTCCATGCCCCTTGTATTGGAGGGACAGTTTCCTGCCAATCGCCGCTCTTATTTGTTATATAGGATATCTTCTGCCCCCATTCCAATGCGTATACTATGTGGACATAATTATCGCTGTCTATAGCGATCGAGGTTTCTGCGCAGGCTGTAGTTTTTGGGATACTTGGGGTAAGTTCGTTGATACTCCACGTGCTCGCTCCTTTATATCCATAGAAGAGATGCGTAGGAAACGCTGGTGAACCAGTATCTTGGCCGAATACTATGTGGGATTTCCCTAAGCTATCAATGGCTAAAGAAGGATCGCTTCCATCATACAATTCAACAACCTGCCAAGATGGCGTAGGTGGCGGCTCATCGGCATGCGCCTCCGGTATAATGATTTTTTTGACGGCCTGTGGGAGTGGTAAAACATCGGCTATAGGCAGAATGAGATTGATGTGCAGCACTATCAGGCTGCTTATTAGAAGCTTCTCTAAAATTGTGTGCTTCCTTTTAATAAACATCTCTGCCTCTACGGTTCAAGTTTCTGATACGTAAATGTCTTAGCGGGCAAAGTATTACCCGCACTGTCCGAAAGCTGAATCGATCTAAGCAATGATCGTGAGGTGTCTGAGCTTAATTCGTAAGTCAAGTTATATGTCCAGACAACTCCCCCGTCTATCGTAATGCGTATCTTTTCGAGCCGTTTCTTCATAATAGAAGGCCAGCCTGCTCTATAGTTATAGATTTTGTCAGGACGATCGGCTGGCTCGTATACGAACTCGACCCTCTTATCTGCAGATAACGGCGGATTGCATAATTGATTACTTGTATAATTGATGTATTTAGGATATACGGTATTGTCGGATTTTTCGTAAGCGTAGGTTATGGCATTGCCGTAAACATCCACTGCCTTATCGAGATACCATGCAAACGTACTTGGCTTATTAGGATGGTTTAATCTTGAGGCCTCTGTTAAGCCAAAATGGTATTGAGTACCTGCTTTATCATAGGCAATCCATTTATTTTCGGCACTTACATAAACATATTTTGTAAATGACGATTCTATCTTTGCCCTATATTCATCGCCGCCGATATAGACGAGTTCCTCCCCGCCCGCTATAAAGGTATCAGTATTGTCATATCTCGGCACCCCGTTCTTAGTAGACCGTTGTATAGCCGACGCTGGCAAACTCCAACCGACACCACAAACACCATTTGGATTGTTGGATGAATATGAAAGCGCGACATTGGGCTGGACATTCTTGCGTCCTGGCGGAACTACGATAGGAATACCCAAGGTTGCGGCGCCCGTGGCAAGGTCTGTTTTGAAAGACTCGCTCATAAGCGAAGAAAATGCACCTCCTATTGCCGAAGGTGATACAGCCGGAAGAGACGGTGGTTGAATTGGGCCTTCGGCAATTGTGTATGGTGATGCGATGAATAAGGCCATCGCTGCTATCAAGCTAATCGTAATGTATCTTTTCATAGCCTTTTCCTCATTTATTATTCCTCTGGTGGCGCTATAGGCATCCTAAAGTTATAAATCATCTTCGAAACCATAGTATCTTTTTGAGCCACATCTTTTGCTGTTATGTTGATATCATTTAAGCCGTAGTCCAAGGAAAAACTATCTGCTGAAAAAGTAGTCCCGCTAACCATGGCCGGTTCAGAATTTATATAGACCGATAATATGCCGTTATCGTCATTGACATTACCTGATATATTTATTTCGGAGAGACCGATAAATTTATTTTCTAGGGGGAGTATATTTGTAAGTGTTGGGTATTCTAGATCTGTAGGATATGAGCCGATATTTTCACCGCCCTGTCCCATACCCAAACACGGCGATTCCGCTTCAAGATAAAAATTATCGGAAGCCGGATCTATTAACAGCGGGTCATCCTCAATATTCCCTTGGATTCCGATTAAATCGAATAGGCTTTCGGATGAATCAAGCCAGAAGTTCTTGCCGTTTTGATAAAAGAGATTGTTATTTATGCCAGCCTTACGCTGTACAAAAAGCTCATTATCTTCGTATGTGAAAAATACGGCTGAATCACTACAGCCGTCAAATATATTGTTATAGATGTGCGGGTTTTCCTTATGCATGCGGAGAGTTATGCCGATTTTATTATTGTAAAGGGTATTATTTTTTATATCGCCCGAGATAACGCCTCCGAATGCCTGTGCAAAATAATATATACCGCAATCCGTA
>JAHIPI010000035.1 GCA_018894435.1 Candidatus Omnitrophota bacterium
GCTCGCCAGACTCTCTGCCACCGGGACTTGGTTATCCGACACAATTACACTGATGCTGGGGATGCCCAAATAAGCTAATTCCCACGAAGTAGTTCCGCAGGCATGTATTGCTAAATCCGAATTAAGCATATGTGAAATAACGCTTTTAGGATTGTATATTAAGTCTATTTCATAATTTAGCTGGCTATGCATTTTTTCCAGATTTTCTCTGTGGATATTAGCCGGACCCATGACAGCGGTTACCCTTATATTAAAATCCAAGTGGTTTAACGCCTTAAGTACCTTGCCAGTAACATTATTTTTATCGGCTCCGCCCATGTTTAAAAAAATACGCTCTAATCTTGGGCTAACTTCTGCACCGCTCCTTTCGAAGCGAACAAATTCCTGCCTTAAAATTATGTATTCCGGGCCTAATAATAACTTTGCGTTATTAGTACACTTATAATCGCTTTCGCGAAACCCCGGGTTTTGGTTTAAAATAATGTCCGCCGCAAATTCGCAAGAAGCCATGTCATCAATACATAACAATTTGAGCCCGCCTTCTTTAATAATATTCTGGTAGGCCGTACCGAATGCATACCCATCCGCAATAATCCAGTCTGCCTTGAATTGCCTTGTCTGTTTTTTCGTTTCCTCTGCATCTTTCCTGCTTCCACTTTCGGTATTAATTTTTTGAGCGCGTACCTTCTCCGACACGAATATATCCAAAAGATTCGCCGATATATCGTTAAAAATGAAGCAGGTATTATCACCTTTCGCCTTAAATGCCTGTGCCAGCGCCAAAGAACGAATACCGTGTCCTATCCCGATTTCATTATTTGCATCGCAACGAAAAAGTATATTCATATCACCGCGCTTTTATTTAATCTTGTGCGCCTTTTTAGCGACCAAGAATGCATGGCCACTGCTTCCGGAAGACCGCAACATATCCTGGATAACATTGACATTCTTCTCGCCATCCTCACCAAGCAATAGCTTCATAAGGTAGCAATCTTTGAACCTATCTTCGCAATGCGTCATGCCGTAGTCTCTGGCCATACTCGCATCGAGAAGTCCCGGAGTTGTAAACTCCGTTACGTCAAACCCATTTTTTTTAAGGAGCTCGCTCATTCCATCCTTTGAAAAGAAATTAATTTGAGGGAAACTAAAATTTGGGTGATCCTTTCCCATGATAAAGTAATCGAATCCGTCTATGCACGGAAAAGAAAGTATTAACAGGCCCTCTTGTTTTAAAATTTTGCATACACTCGCCAAAAATTTATCTGTATAAAATGACTGCTGGATCACCTCAAACATAGTTACAATGTCATATGACTCCGCTTCAATCTTTCCGCCTTCGATACTATTATAGACCTTAAACCCCTTCTCCCTGCATATCCGCCGAGCTCGGCTATTCAATTCTGCCCCCTCTAGGCTGCCCTTGGGAGCCGATTTCCGCAATACCTCTAGCGATGTCCCTATGCTGCAGCCGACATCAAGCATTCTGAAAATATAATCTTTATCAAAATTTTTATATATAACTTCAGCTACATATTCCATGCGCTGTTTCCATATTACGTCCTTCCTGGCCTCTTCGGTATTTTTTAATATCTCCTCAGACCAATAATTGGCAGATTCGCTTTCCGAATGAAACTTAGTTATAGCGGCATAGTCGGGACGCGGGTTTAGATAGACAGTACCGCAACTGCATTTTTCATATAATTGGTTATACTTAGCCGTAAATCTTTCTTTTTGGGCGTCTATTCCGCATGCGGGACAGTTTATTTTGACAAGATTAGTTTCATCGCCGAATAAACGGCCCAATTCCTTGTCCGCTATCTTTTCGTAGTTCTGCAGTTGATTCTTCGGCCTTATAGCAGTTTCTTTCATTTAACCATGCTTCCTTGTTGAGCTTTTATATCTTTTAAATCGTCTTTATTCTCTAAAACTTTTTCGAACGCCCTTACGATATCGTCCATGTCGCTCTTTTTTAAAGGATAATGACAAAGCGAGGTAATCAACAGTTCATGATTATAAAGCTTTTCTGCCACGGGCAGCATGCCTTTTCCGTATCTTATCTCTTTGCCGTAAAACGGGCAGCTGAACGGGCACCCTTTGCTTCCGTAACCTATTTTCTCCCTATAAGTTCTTCGTAAATGCTGCGGTTTCGCATAACCGGCAGCTACGGCCACACCTTCGGCAACTACGGCTTTCACAAATGTATCTCTCGCAATACCAACCTTTTCTTCGTCATACCTCATAGGCAGAACAAAATAGACGCTCTTGCATCTTGCTGATACTTTGGCCGGCGTAATTCCGGATTTTAATTTATTTATTCCGTCAGAAAGATAATTTGCCAACCCTATTCTATGTTCGGTTAACATATCCAATTTATGAAACTGACCGATGCCTATCGCCGCTTCAATTTCCGTCATGCGGTAATTCCAACCGATTAAATTGACTATGCTTTCTTCTTCCGGCAAGCTGTCAACTATGTTTTCTGCATGGTTTCGTATTAACCGCATCCTCCGGGCGAAATTTTCGTCATTAGTTATTGCTACGCCCCCCTCTCCGGTCGTAATGGTCTTGTGCTGATTAAAACTGAATATGCCTATACGGCCAATTGTCCCAACAAATCTGCCATTGTAGATGGCTCCGGGTGCCTGTGCACAATCTTCTATAACGATCAAATTATGTTTCCTTGCGATAGCCATTATCTCATCCATCTTTGCTGGGTGGCCGAAAAGATGCACAACGATTATAGCTTTAGTTTTATCACTTATCGCCTGTTCCACCTTTTTAGGATCCAGGCCATAAGTCTCGTCTTCTATATCCGCGAATACGGGTATTGCGTTGGCCATTAATATGCTGGTGGATGTAGCGGACATCGTATAAGGCGTAACTATAACTTCGTCACCAGGGCCTATGCCGGTGGCAGCTAAAGCTATGTGTAGGCCAGCAGTTGCTGAGTTTATGGTTATGGCATGCCGCACGTTGAAATATTTGCAAAATTCCTCTTCCAGCTTCTTTACTTTGGGTCCGCCAAGAAAACCATCCCCCATTTTAGCGACGAAACCAGAAAGAACCCCCGTCTTAAGTACCTCGAGAATTTCTTTCTTTTCCTCTTTGCCGAGAACCGGATGTGAAGGGAAAGGTGTATTCCTTACTTTTTCGCCTCCCAATAAAGCCAGCTTTGCCATTACAAGCTCCTTCTTCGCTACTTCGATTTGATTACTATATCTGTTTTCTTCAAGGGTAAGTATACTCTAGCGCCCTTCTGGTTTTTTCCTGATTCATGAGCTGCGGAGATTAGCTCCAAAACCGCTCTGCCGTCATTCCCCGAAGACATCGGCTTTCCACCGCTTTTAATACAAGACACTATGTCTTCTACAGCCCTCACCATAGTATCTCGTAATCCGATTTCAAAGACAGGGCCTTTTTCCTGCAGGCATTTATATCCAGAAAATTTGGGATGTTCTATAACATCCCAATGTACGGCTCTGTATCCGCTATTCTCGATTCGTATTCTCCCCTTACTTCCGTATATATCTACTTCGGATATAAGATAATCCTTCACATTCATACCGTGCATAGCTGCGCTGACCCCGCTCTTAAAATAGAGATATGTATCGACTGTAGGGTCGACTTCATTTTCCTTACCGTCGAAATTACTCCAGACCCATGCAACTTCGCCAAAAAAGAATCGCAATAAATCCAGGCGATGTACACCGGTATTTGCAATTCCTGAGGTATAATAAGTATCCACATGCTGAATATTGCCCAACTTGCCGTCTTCAATATATTTTTGAATATCCTGATGAAGCCTGTCCCAGCGCCTCAGATGGTTAACCGCCAAAATAACCTTATACCCGCATAAGCGTATCATCTCGTCGGCTTCCGCCAATGTTTCGGCCATGGGTTTTTCGCAAAAAATCGCTTTCACTCCAGCTTCAACTGCTTTTTTGCATATGTCCAGCCTTACCGAGCTGGGAGTGCATATGCTTAGAATATCTATCTTTTCCTTTTTTAACATCTCGCCATAATCCGAATACAGATTTTTAATATTCCATTTTTTCCCGAACTTCCGTAATTGTTCTGCTTCAATGTCTGCTGCTGCCAAAAGTTCGGTTTCGGGGCAAAATTTATATGCGCCGGCATGCGTGGCTATAGAATCCTTTCTCTTGGAATCGTTGTCAAAATCGCTTGCAATGCGCCCGCACCCTACTATGGCAGCTTTAAACACTGTATTTCCCTCTTTTCTTCTGCCGTACATTCCTATTTATCTCTTTCAATTCTGGACGGCTATCCATAAATTCCACGATATCCTTTGTCCTGAAATCTTTTTTGGCAGAATTGAAATGTTCAAATATGATCCCGACCAGCTCGAGGTCCGGTAATTCATCAACAACAAGCCTCAGGTCTGGCCGCTTGATCGCCGGAGGGCATGGAAGATGGCCTATTTTGTACTTATCCGGATTATTGTATATATAGGTCGAAACATTTTCTCTGTCAACCGGATCATTTGTAATCCTGGAAACCTCATCCAGCACTGCCGTAGGAAAAACCAGTAAGCTGATCCCCCACGGAAACGTACCATCCAGACACGTACCAAGACAATCAAAGCCGTTCTCAAGATAATATTTAATCGCCGCATCGATAATGTCCGGATCTATAAGCGGCGTGTCGCCCCAAAGTTCGACTATATGGTCAGCGTTGCAGTATTTTGCAGCCTGAAGCACCCTGTCCAGGACATCATTTTCACTACCCCTATAGCACTTCACGCTGAGCGTTTCGGCAAGTTTTTCAAGTACATCATCATTCTCGTGCGTGGAAGTGGCTATAACTATTTCATCCACTTTCTTAGATCTTTTCACCCGTTCTATCATAAGTTCCAGCATGGGTCTTCCCATAATTTCCCGCATTACCTTGCCGGGGAGCCTTGTGGACCCTGTCCTAGCTTCAACACTTGCTACGATCTTCACTTTTTTTACTCCTTCTTCGCATCTTCTCAACAAGAAACATCGTATCTACATTATTGCTGTCTGCATATTTAAGATGTTTTTCTTTTACTAACCTTAAGTCGTCCGATAGGCTAAGATAGATCTTCGAAAAATCTGCTTTCCATAGTAAATTGGCATGACCTCGATATGTAATAGGAGTGTGTGCATCGCTATAGTATTCAAAACCCCAGATATATCTTTTTGCGCACCTATATATCTCTTCCATAACCAATTTTATATCGGTGGGGGCTATATGAATAAGAACACCGGACGTAAATACAAGGTCAAAATAATCGTCTTTAAAGGGAATATTGAATGCCGACCCATGGATAATATTGATATCTGTAGTCC
>JAHIPI010000036.1 GCA_018894435.1 Candidatus Omnitrophota bacterium
GTATTACATTTTTCTTATTTTCCGATACAGAATTTGGAAAATATAATGTTTAATAGATCCTCCGCGTACTCTTCTCCTGTTATTCCGCCAAGGGAAGAAGCGCTTTCTTTCAGATCTGACGCCGGAAATTCAAGAGATAATTCTTTCTCAATGCTATCTTCGGCTTGCGACAGTTGCCGGACGGCATCTTCTATAGCCGCCTTATGGCGTATATTGTTTACCATCGCTTCATTGGACGTATGCACCTTGCCACTCCAGACTTTATTATATATTCTATCCTCCAATTTATCAATACCAATCTTAGTGAGGCACGATACCCGAACGACATCTCTCGCTTTTACCATCTTCGTGATATCCTTGGTATTCAGCCGGATTTTAAGGTCGCATTTATTAATTACTGTTATGGTATTCGCCGGCCTTATCTTACCCAGTATTTCTCTGTCTTCTTTTTTTAATCTTTCGCTTCCGTCCAAAACGCATAAGATAAGGTCTGCCCTTCGTAGATATAAATGGCTTCTCTTTATTCCTTCTTTTTCTATAATGCCCTTCTCTTTTCTTATGCCGGCCGTATCAACCAGCCGCATAGGTATACCTTTTATGCTTGCCATCTCTTCGATGGGATCCCTTGTTGTGCCCGGCAAATGAGTAACAATGGCTTTATTTTTTCTAAGGAGGACGTTTAAGAGGCTCGATTTTCCTACGTTAGGCCTGCCGCATATTACCGCTACTATGCCTTCTTTCAGAATAGCGCCGTCGTGATAAGTGCTCAATAATTTTTCCAATCTTCTTCTGGAGTCCTTCACGCCGCTAATCCATGCCTTTTTAGTTTTAGGTGTTATGTCCTCTTCCGGAAAATCCATCGAGGCCTCCATGTCTGCGCATATTTCCATAATGGATTTTCTTGCGAACTTAACCTCCCTCGACAGCTCTCCTTCCAGCTGATTCAGGGAAACTCTTAATCCCGCCTCGGTCTTGGCCTCTATTATATCAAGTACCGCTTCCGCCTGGCTTAAATCGAGGCGGCCCTTTAAGAACGCCCTCTTGGTAAACTCGCCGGGCTCTGCCGGCCTCGCGCCATGTTTAAGTGTAAGCTCGAGAACTTTTCTAAGCGCTGTTATGCCGCCGTGGCAATTTATTTCTACGATATCTTCCCGCGTATATGTTCCGGGGGCTTTCATAACCGCCAAAAGCACTTCGTCTATCTTTTTTTTACCGTCAATTATATATCCATAATTAAGTACGCGGCTCTTAAATTTGACGAGCCCTTTTCCTTTGGGCAGGATAAAGATTTCTCTGGCTATTTTAACGGCACTACACCCGCTTAACCGGACTATGCCTATACCGCCTTCGCCCGCAGGAGTCGAAACCGCCGCAATTGTATCTTCGTGTAAATGTATCACCATATTAATCTTTTCTCAAAGCCTCCATCGCCTCGCCAACCACATAAAGAGAACCAGTAATAAGAAGTGCGTCATCCTTACCGGCAAGCCGGAGAGCTTTGTCTATCGCATCGCGAACCGAATCACTAGTTTCGGCATCTATATTTTTATAATGGAGGAACCTCTCCTTCAGAAATTGCGGGGATAATGCCCTACCGGATTTTGATTTCGTCGCGATGACATAATCGGCTATTCCGCTCAATTCCCTGCAGATATTTTCTATATCCTTGTCGCACATCGTGCCAAGAATCAAAAATAATTTTTTATACTTAAGGTTCGTCTCTACCGCTTTCTTCAGGATAAAAGCGCTTTGGCCGTTCTGCGCTCCGTCTACCACAATCAAAGGGTTTTTTCTCAATATTTCAAAACGTCCGGGCCATCTTGCGCTCCGAAGCCCCGCCATAATCGCTACTTTATCCACAAATATTTCGTAATGCCTCAGGGCCTCTACCGCCAAAACCGCTGAAACGGCATTTTCTATCTGAAATTCACCCAACAATCGGATCTCTACCCTCGGATATTCGCCTTCTTTTGTCAAAAGATTGAAAATTTGCCGCTCTGTGCCTGAATAGATCTTTTGAAAAGCTGCGTCTTTACCTACCAGATAAAATTTCGAGCGCGTTTTTTCGACAGTGCTTTTTATTACCTCAAAGGCTTCATTATTCTGCGGCGAACTTACGACCACCGACTTTTCTTTTATTATACCGCATTTTTCCGAAGCTATATCCCGCATCGTAGGCCCCAGATGTTGCACGTGGTCATAACTTATAGGCGTTATCACCGAAACAAGCGGCCTCACTATATTGGTAGAATCCAATCTCCCGCCCATTCCCACTTCAAGCACCATAAAATCTACGCCCCGCTCTTTGAAATATAAAAAAGCGATTGCCGTGCATACCTCAAAATAAGTGGGGCGCTCGTTTTTTTTGGCCATATCTTCCGCATGCGGATATATTTTCGCAACAAGCCTCGCTAAGTTATCTTCGGAAATCGGCTCACCGTCCACCCTGATCCTCTCCCGGAAAGATATAAGGTGCGGTGAAGTATACATGCCTGTTTTATATCCGGCCTTTATCAAAATAGAATTTATAAAAGATGAAACGGAGCCCTTAGCCTTAGTACCCGCAACATGAACCGCTTTTATACCTTCGTGGGGATTGCCTAAGCGAGATGAAAGAGACTTCATCCTATCGAGTTTAAACGATCTTTTATAATCGAAATCGTTTGCCTTCTCGTAATCGATAAGGGAATCGAGGTATTTGAGGGCTTCGTGGTAAGTCATTTTCTATGGGATTAGTGTTTCCCGCCAGAGGCGGGTCCGCCTCAGGCGGAAAAGTGTCTGATGAGCGTAAAGACCATGCTTATGCCGAACTTATCGGCGGCATCTATGATCTCCTGGTCGGCTATTGAACCGCCCGGTTGAATTATGGCGCATATACCGGCCTTGGCGGCGGCTTCTATGGAATCCGCCTTCGGAAAGAAGGCCTCGCTGGCAAGTACAGCATTCCTCGCTCTTTCGCCGGCTTTATTTATTGCTATAATAACAGAGTCAATCCGCGATGTCTGGCCCGCGCCTATCCCGACGGTCTTTTTATCACGCGAGATGACTATAGCGTTAGACTTTACGTGCTTTACCACTTTCCACGCGAAGTACAGCGAATCAAGTTCATCGGTTGTCGGGCGTTTTTTCGTTACGCACTTCAAGTCTTTTTTAGCTGCGTCTTGTGCGTCGACTTCCTGAAAAAGCGCTCCGCCGCGCAGTTTTTTGAAATTGTATTCGCGCCCTGAGGCGGCACTTTTAATATCGCCCGCTTCCATAAGGCGCAGGTTCTTCTTTTTAGTAAGCGCTTCGAGCCCTTTTTTGTCGTAAGACGGCGCTATTATGCATTCTATAAACCCGGCCTCTGCTATAGCTATGGCTGTCTTTTCATCTAGCGCCTTATTGAGCCCGATGATTCCGCCGAAGGCGCTCAATTTATCGCAATCGAGGGCGTCTTGGAAGGCACTTTTCAGATCTTTTCCCAGCGCAACGCCGCAGGGCGTAGCGTGTTTTATTATGCATGCGGCGGGTTCGTCAAACTCGGATACAATATCCAGGGCAGCATCAAGATCCATGATATTATTAAAAGAGAGGTCTTTGCCATGAAGCTTTTTCGCTTTTGTAAGCGATGCCGCGCTTGATTTTTCTGAATTTCTGTAAAATGCGGCTTTCTGGTGCGGATTTTCGCCGTAGCGCAGGTCTTCTATTTTCTCAAATTCCAGCGCCAGCTTATCGGGAAAAACGCTTTGTTTCGCACCGGAGGCGCCGGCACTGATTCCACTTAGGTAGCCGGATATAAGCGAATCGTATTCGGATGTCCTTTTAAAAGTCTTGGCTGCAAGTTTTGAAAGCGATTCTTCACTCAAAGATCCGCTAGTTCTTTTCAGTTCTTCTATAACTTCCGGGTAATCCGTCGGATCAGAAAGAACCGCAACGCTCACAAAATTTTTCGCCGCGCTCCTCAGCATCGATGGGCCGCCAATGTCTATATTCTCGACGGCCTCTTCCAACTTTACGGTTTTTTGGGCAACTGTTTTAGCGAAGGGGTATAAATTGACTACAACCATATCTATCGGAATAATACCGTGCTTCTTGGCCTCCGCCATGTGCTCTCTATTGTCGCGTAACGCAAGAAGGGCTCCGTGAATTTTTGGATGGAGTGTCTTGACCCTTCCGTCCATTATCTCGGGAGACCCCGTATAGTCGGATACTTCCGCAACCTTTACGCCGAGTGAACGTATAAATTTTGCCGTGCCGCCTGTAGAGAGTATCTCGACGCCCATTCCGGCAAGTGTTTTTACCAGATCCTCAAGGCCTGTCTTATCAGAAACGCTTATAAGCGCTCTCTTCACTTTCATTAAGAAAATCCTTTTTTTAAAGAAGTTTCATTAAATACGGCACGATTTCCGGGCCTATGAGCTTACCGAGAGATCCCTTCTTTGACTCACTTTCGCCGAAAGCCTTCAAGCCGTCGGGCGCGACCCCGCCGCCCGTAACCAGTAAAGGCACAGGGTCTGCCGAATGCGCCTTCATGGCGCAAGGCGTAGAGTGGTCTGCCGTAATAGCTATGACAGTGTTTGCCATGTCAAGTTTAGGTAGGATTTCGCCGAAAAAATATTTGTCTATAAGTTCTATTGACTCCAGTTTCTTTTTGAAATTGCCGTCGTGCGCCGGTTCGTCCGGCCCTTTTATGTGAATGTAAAGGCAATCAAAATCCTTGAGCACATCGAGGGCCTTTTTTGAGCGCAATATATAATCTTTCTCAAGGTCTCCCGATGGAAGCGGCAGGGCTACTATCTCCATACCCGTAAGAAGCGCTATGCCTCTTTCTACCGGCATCTCGACAAAACAACCAAATTTTTTGTTATATTTTTTGCATATATCAGGAAATTTGGGCAGGTGGTCGCCGGCATCACGCGTTAAAATTAAATTGCCGACCATCTTACCCTCGCCTGCTCTTTTCTTATTGACGGGGGAATCGCTTAATGCAGCTGTGCTCTTTTGAACAAATTCATTAGTCAAGAGCGCCGCTCGCTGCGCTTCTTTGGAATCTTTATATTCCGGCGTCGGCTCGCATTTTAACGCGATATTTTCAAATTTCTCCTTAGCGACTCCGAAAACACCCTCTTTACCGTAAGCAGGATCCGTATTAGTAACCTCGGCGGATAATTTGCCGTCTTTTGCTTTTATAACCAAGACGCCCCTATGGCCTATAGTGTTTCTAAAGACAAATGAGGCAGGTGCAGATGTCAATTTTACTTTTTGGTTTATTTCTTTGGCTAATTCTGTAGCTTCTTCGGTTGTAAGATTTCTCCCTACGCGCCTGTCGATTATTCTGTCGCTCGAAGCATCTTTTGTCGCAAAGTTGACCCGGTATGCAAGGTCGCCGTCTTTGACTTCCAGACCCTCGGCATAAGACTCAAGCGGCCCGCGGCCCGTATAATATTTATGGGCATCGTATCCGAGAATGCTTATGACGCCTATATCCGATTCGGGCGCTATGCCTTCTCCTACAGTATAGACAAAGCCCTGCTTGCCCCGGGAAGCCAGTTTATCCATGTTTGGCACCTCGGCTGCCTCAAGAGGCGTTTTATTGCCGAGTTCTTTTATGGGGAGATCTCCCAGTCCGTCTAAAATAACATACAATAACTTTTTCACAATATACTCCCTCTACTCACTTAGCATTTCGAATAGCCGCAAGCGGCGCAGGTCTGGCAGCCTTCCAGATGCCTTAGGGCGCCTCCGCAGTCCGGACAAACGCCTACCACGCTCCCTGTCTTTTCCTTTGTCTTAGTGGATGTGGCGGATTCTTTTTCGCCGGAGCTTTCTACGTCCATCGAAAAATCTACGGGGCTATTTTCCTCCGCATTCGTCTTCAGTAGATCCTTTTCCGGATCCTTAACTTCTGACATACGCCTTTCTACAACGCGCGCTATCGCGTCACTGCATGAAAATATCCTGCCGCCGCCTTTTTCCCAGCTCGGCGAAGGGCACCTTATTCCCCTCAATTGATCCACTATGGAACTTACGTTTACGCCGCTTCTGAGCGCCAAAGACGCGAGACGGCCTATTGCCTCCAGCTGGCTCATGGCGCAGCCGCCGGCCTTTCCCATCTGCATAAATACTTCGAAGGGTTTCCCCAGTCCGTCATTATTCATCGTAACATATAAATTACCGCATCCGGTGCTTATTTTGGTAGTGGTTCCATAAGTAACCATGCCCCGCGGTTTCGGTTTTAAACTTACGCCGCTTGGCGCTTTTTCCTCTGCGGGCGTGCCGGCTTTTTCTTTATTGACCTTCCCTATATTAAGTACCTGTTCTTCGCGGCTCTTATCTCTGTAAAGGGTTGTACCTTTACAGCCGTTTTGGTAAGCCATCATATAGGCGTTTCTTATGTCATCTATGGTGGCCGAATGCGGAAAGTTTATCGTCTTTGAAACGGCGTTATGAGTATATTTTTGGAATGCGCCCTGCATCTTTATGTGATATTCCGGCGATACTTCAAGCGCTGTGCGGAAAAGCCTCTTCACGTCATCCGGAATCTCCTCAAATTTCTGCAGACTGCCTTCCTCGGCAATGTTCTTCATAAGTTCGGAGGAATAGAAGCCTCTCTTTTGGGCTATTTCCAGAAATATAGGATGCACTTCCACCATTTCGTGATTGTCCATTACATTCCTTATATAGGAGACCGCAAATATCGGCTCTATGCCGCTCGAGCAGTTTGCGATTATACTTAAAGTCCCCGCAGGGGCAATGGTAGTAATAGTTGCATTTCTTAACCGGCGCTTTCCTTTTTCATGATATATGCTCTTTTCAAAATTAGGGAATGCCCCTCTTTTGTCGACCAGTTCTTCCGAGGCCCTCGTACCGTGTTCCAAAATAAACTTCATTACCTCTTCGCCCTTCTCAAGAGCTTCGTCCGAATCATACGGTATACCCATCCTTATGAGCATGTCGGCAAACCCCATGACGCCCAACCCTATCTTCCTATTTTCGCATGTCTTTTCCCTTATTATCGCCAGCGGGAATTTATTCATATCTATGACATTGTCAAGGAAGTGAACCGCTGTCTTTATTGTCTTAGCCATCTTATCCCAGTCAACTCCGCCGTCTTTTATCATAAGCGAAAGATTTATGGAGCCGAGATTGCAGCTTTCGTATGGCAAAAGGGGCTGTTCACCGCATTGTGCTGTCACAATTCCATTGACAATCATAGAACTTGTCATCGGTTCGGTTAAATTATAAACTTCTTTTTTTCCTAGATATTCGATTTTCTTTATTGCTTCAACAAATTTTTGAGGCTTTCTTTTCCTGAATCTGAATCTTTCTAATCTTCGCATCTTTTGTTCTTGAAGAAAAGATATTTTTTCTTTAAACTTATCTAAACTCTCCCCAAAGATTCCTAATTCATATAATATACCATCACATTTATATGTTCTCTTCTTGCCGGTCTTATCAGTATATGGGAACATAATTCTTGGCGCCCTCGATCGATCAAAAATAGTACTTTTTATTCCTAAATTCAAGAGAAGAATCTGAACATCCTGCAGAAGTTTTTTACTTTTCGAACTTAAAGCTACCCAATCACTTGCACTCTTGGGGTTATCTCTAGTTGTACCATCTGCACTAAATATACCTTGTAAAAATCCTATAACTGCCTCTTTTGTAGCGGTAAATATTGAAGATGGCACTTCTTTTGTGCCACTGTTCCAGGCTTTCACGCCGAGATTTTTAAAGAATTCTACAAAATATTTGCTGTGGTATGAAAGGTGGTACACATTGTTTTCCCGAAGCACCTCTTTTATATCGAATCCATAAAAGTTATTTATAATAGGTTTTAGATATTCAAGAACCCCTTTATCGTCCTGACTAAATGTAAAGCCTATACGGCAATTTTCATCCCCGTCTCTCAGCCAGCCGTCCCCTATAAGCCATCCCAGCACATGGCCTAATTCCTTGCTCCATTGCCACGGAAGATTAAGTTTATAAGTTTTTCCATTTTCGCCTATATATTCATTTTGGGTCATAAATGGAAGCATCGGATTTTCATTAAATTTACCTTCGTCCGGTTGAATGAGTATCTTGTGTTTTGCCAACTTTAAATCCTTCACCTTCACCCTACCTTCCGGAGTTATAACTTTATGTTCGGCAGTTGCTATCAATTCATAACCGGATTCGGTTACAAGTCTCATCACAGGTTTTACGCCTGTTTTAAAAGCTTTGGAAATTGTATTCAAGGAAAGCCCTAATTTTGTTAGCGTTGCCACGCTGCCTTCCTCTTGCCCGCCGTAAAGAATGTCCATCGCCCTGTCATCAGTAAATATGCGTATACCACCTTCGGCATAATTTTCGACAAGGTCCTTCATCTTTACCAGGCCCTTTTCTGTCGAAACCAGCGTATCACCAATAACGCACGGATTAGTGGATTCTATGGCGCCTACTTTGGGCGTGGGGTTGTCCCTGTTTATCCTGTCGCCGAAGATTATGCCGGGCTCACCGTTTTTCCATGCCATCTTGACAATCAGTTCAAAGACCTCTCTGGCGTCAAGCTCCTGAACAGGCCTTTTTGTATGCGGGTCTATAAGAGAATATTTTTGGCCCGCTTCTACTTTTTTCATAAAGTCATTCGTAATCATAATGGAGATATTAAAATTTGTTATGTCCTTATTATTTTCTTTGCAGGTGATAAATTCCAAGATGTCGGGATGATCAACGTTAAGTATGCCCATATTGGCTCCGCGGCGCGTGCCACCCTGCTTTACCGCCTGCGTCGCGGCGTCAAATACCTTCATGAAAGATACCGGCCCGCTCGCTACGCCTCCGGTTGACCTTACGACGCTATTTTTGCCCCTCAGATTAGAAAAAGAGAATCCCGTTCCCCCTCCAGATTTATGTATTAGAGCTGCTGACTTTAAACTCTCGAATATACCCTCCATGGAATCCCTTATCGGCAAAACAAAACACGCCGAGAGCTGCTGTAATTCTTTGCCAGCATTCATCAGAGTGGGTGAGTTAGGCAGAAATTCCAGCTTTGACGTAACGGAATAGAACTCTTCCTCGGTCTTTTTTATATCGGCCTTTTTATCATAATTTGCGTCCGCCTGGGCAATATTACGCGCGACCCTTCTGAACATCTGGGCAGTCGTTTCTATGACTTCGCCGCGCGCGTCCTTTTTGAGGTATCTTTTTTCAAGGACTTTTTGGGCGTTTTCCGATATACTTAACTTAAAAACTTCATCCATTTAACACCTCACAATGACCACGCACCGTAACGGTGTGTGGGAATTGGCCCCGAGCGTAGCGAGGGACCACAGGTTAATAATAAAAAATAGAGACAAAAAAATATACCATATAAAATATGGTATGTCAAGGTTAATACTATATATTGTGGATATAGCACTACGGTATATCTATTTGTTGTGGTATTCTCGGCGAGGGTCTTTTTCATTTTAAAGATGAATATATTTAATAAGGTTATCTGTCATCCGCTCGCAATAATACCGGAGGAGAGAATTTTCGTCATCCTTATCTATATTATATAATTTTATGCCGGCCTCAAAACGGGTCCCGGTTTTTTTGCCGAGATTCTTTATTTTATGGGTCCATATGACACTGCCGTGGATCCTGGCAGGTTTTTTTCTACCCGGAAGATATATGTCTAACTCTACGTCTTTATCGCGCGGGATTTCCTTATCGGTTACTATGCATAATCCTTCAGCGGATAGATTTTTCGCCTTCCCCTTTATATTTTCATCTATAGGATCAAAAAATCTAAATTTGACATTTGCGTCAAAATTAAATCTTATGAATTTTCTTCTATCATCTCTTTTATAGTTCATTTTATTTTCGAAGTACATCTAATATTATACACATAACGCGAATAAAATCAAAAAAAATTTGTGGTTTTGAGAAATAAAAAAACTTCAACAATTTCCTTGACAAAATCCGGGCTTTACTATAACCTATATTTAAGTTTTTTAATTAATTTCGAGTCGAAGAATATGTGTTTTTCAGAAAAAGCTAGTACATGCAGCAAAAAATACCGCATTTAGTCCTATTAAGTGTAGGAATGCGGTATTTTTTTATTTGCA
>JAHIPI010000037.1 GCA_018894435.1 Candidatus Omnitrophota bacterium
AGAAAAGTTATGGTTTACTATATAGTATGGTTTACCAATTGGTAAACCATACTATATAGGAGGGCGCATATATGTATATACCGGAAAAAAGGCTTATTACGAAAGTAGAAGATGCGTTTAAAAAACGCATTCCATTTCTTTCTTGCTGGAAGGTGGTGCGTAACAAAAAAACAAGAACGGCGGAGATAGATCTATTAATAACGGCCAAGGATAACAACCGGACCTATCATTTCTGCGTAGAGGTAAAAACGGCCGGCTACCCTCAGTACGTCAGGGATGCCAGCGTTATTCTGGAGAAATTCACGGAGACGAATTCTTCGTATTGCCCGGTTATAGCCGTTCCTTTTATAAGCGAGAGGGGAAAGAAAATATGCGATGAGCATAATATAGGTTATCTTGATTTCAGCGGAAACGCGAAAATAGCATGCGGGAACATATTTATTTACACCGAAGGGAAGGCACGCCCCAAAGACGTTGTTACCGAAAGGCAAACTTTATTTTCACCAAAAGCGGCTAGGATTACCAGGTTCCTTCTCGGGCAGCCCAAGAGTAGATGGACTCAGAAGGAAATTTCTGAGCTTACGGGATTGAGCAAAGGTATGGTTTCGCGCGTTATTCATAGGATGATAAAAATGGGGTACGTAACCGAGAAAGATAAAAAACTGGCGCCGACTAATTTCGACGATCTTTTTTCCGCATGGGCAGAATCCGAGATAAAACGGCGCGATAGAAAGAAAAGCTATTATGTGTGGACGCAAAATCCGGCTAAACTGATGAAAGTGGTGGCTGATAAACTTTCGCTCGGTAGAATAAAATACGCTTTTACACAGGAAGCGGGAGCCTCATTGGTGGCGCCATTTGCCACATTTGATATAGTCTCGGTATATGTCGAATCGCTTGATAAATTTCCGGGGAGATCGCTCTCCGCCTCGGAAGTTGATAAGGGGTTTAATCTTATGGTTATCGAAGCACCCGACGAGTATATATTTATGAAGTCCCGGGATAGAAGCGGCCTTAAGGTCGTAGACAATCTACAGCTTTACGCAGATTTAAAGAAAAATCCCCTGCGCGGCGAAAAGCAGGCCGGTCATATTCTGGCGCTTATCAAGAAAGAACTGAAATGAGAAACAAGACGTTTGATGATTATTCACCGGCACACCTTGTCAGGCTAAGGCGCGTCCTGGCAGGTATATATATAGCTTTTGGTCATGTATCGAAAAATTTCTATCTGGTAGGAGGCCTTGTGCCGGATTTATTAGTTACAAATAAACTGCCGTATCTAAAGGAATACCTAGGAACGCTTGACATAGATATCGCGATAAAGTTCGCTGTTGCCGAAAGGGGTAAATACAAAGATTTTTATAAGATTATGCGTTCTATGGGATTCGAGAAACAAAAGACAGGCGATGGATTGGATTTTATGAGTCATAGCTTTATAAAGTTTGAGGGCGGCTATAAACCAATAGTTATAGATTTAATAACCGATAACAGATTCAAGCCCGCTGCCGATAAATTGAAGGAGATAGCGCCTGATGTTGAGGCTGTGAAATTTCGCGGAGTATATTTGGTATTTAACGATTTTATTGAAAGGGATATCGGTTCGAGCCGGAAGAGAGCGATTAAAATAAAAATACCTAATGTAATACCTTTTTTGACATTAAAGGCATTTGCTTATTCGGATGAGGAAAATTCGGCTGCGAAAGATGCCTATGATATATGGTACACGATAGTAAATTTTAAGAACGGCCCGGTTTCCGTAAAAGAGGAATTGACGAAATATAAAGGCAATAAAGATGTGGGAGATGCCTTTAAGGCGATCCACCGCTACTTTGACGGCGAGGACTCAGCAGGAACGAAAGATGTTGTGAATATTCTGACTAACCGTTATGGTTTAAATAGAACCTTTGCGGTTAGAGAGGTAATCTATTCCATAAGCCAGTTATTTGTTAAGTAATTAATTGGAGCCCACTAGCACTGCTAGGAAACATTTATATTTTTATATTGCATTAAGTTATCAAATGTGTTAAATTACTCGTATGAAATGGCATGAATTTTTGAAAAAGGCAGGGAATCTGCCGGTCATCAATGTGGAGGTCCTTTTGGCCGGCGTGGCTGACACCCGTCCGGTCAAAGTCCAGATTAGCCGGTGGGTGAAGTCCGGCAAGCTCATTCAGGTAAAAAGGGGGATCTATCTTCTCTCTAAGGATTACCGGAAGAAAGATGTTTTTGAGCCGTATTTGGCGTCTATATTGATGAGCCCGTCTTATATTAGTCTGGAGAAAGCGCTTGAATATCACGGCCTTATCCCGGAGTCGGTGCCGGTTTATACTTCGGTTACTACCAAACGGCCGGCCAAATATGTTACAAAAGCAGGGATGTTTTCGTACAGGTGTGTAAAGAAACCACTTTTTTGGGGGTACGGTTCTGTTAGCGTAGACAGACAGACGGCATTTGTGGCTTTTCCCGAAAAAGCGCTGCTGGATTTGTTTTATCTCAACGGAATGAATATCTCGCCGGCATATCTTAAAGAATTAAGGCTGCAAAACACCGAAAAGATTGACACGGCCCGTTTTTTGGCTTTCGCGAAACGATTTAAAAGCCGCGGCATTATGACAGCCGCAAAGAGGGTCGTAAAATACATCACTAAAGAAGCGGAGAACCAAAAAACACTATGAAAGATTATGTCCTTGAACTTGCCGCCAAGCAGGACGGCCTGAACGCTAAAATGAACGTAATGCGCGAATACCTCCAGGCCTATACCCTTCGGATTATGCAGGATGAAGGGCTGTTTCATACTACCGCGTTTTTGGGCGGGACAGCGCTGAGATTTTTGCACGATTTACCGCGCTATTCCGAAGATATTGATTTTTCCACCGTCAAGGGGAAAAAGCATGACTTCGCGGCCCTTGTAAAAAAGATCAAGGAAGAACTGGTGTTGGCGGGATATTCCGTTGCCGTTACTTATAAGGACGAAAAGATCGTTCAATCCGCTTTCGTAAAATTCGACGGACTGTTAAAGGATGCCGGCCTGTCGCCTTTCAAGGAACAGAATATTTCGCTGAAGATCGAGATCGATACAAATCCGCCGGACGGAGCGATCTTCCGGACAGATATCGTGAACAAATATTTTCCCATTTCATTTTTGTCATACGACCTGCCATCGCTTTTCGCGGGCAAGAGCCATGCCTTGTTGAGCAGGGGATATACAAAAGGGCGCGATTTTTTCGATCTCGGCTGGTACCTTTCAAAGTGGAAAGACCTGAAGCCGAATATCGCTTTGCTTAATAATGCCCTCACACAAACCGGCTGGAAGCAGGACTATCCCACGGAGAATACCTGGCGGAATATTATCGGGGGCGCGGTAAATAAGGCCGACTGGGGAGAGGTAAAGAAAGATGTGGGGAACTTCCTTGAGCGTCCGGAAGACCTAAGCGTGTTCACGAAAGAGAATGTGCTTAAAATGCTTGAGAGGGCGTAGGGAGCCAGGATCAAAAATAGAACCATTCCCTGTTACTGACGAAAGGATACGCGGGCTTTGAGAGAGCATAGGCATAAATACGGTTGGCAGCCGGACATCCCGGATGAGCGCGACTTTCTCTATCGCGCCATAAGGCCGGTGATCCGCCTGCCGAAGAAAGTAAACCTGCAGGCCCGGTGCTCGAAAGTGGAGGATCAGGGAGATCTGGGAAGCTGTACTGCGCAGTCTTTGGCGGGCAATCTAGAATTCCTTGACAATGAGGCCGACGGGCAATATACCGACGTAAGCCGGCTTTTTATCTACTATAACGAACGCCTGCTCATGGACAGCGTAGATTACGACTCCGGCGCCTCGCTTCGCGTGGGTATAAAGACTTTGAAGAACGACGGTGCCTGCGAGGAGAAACTCTGGCCATATGTCATAGAGCGTTTCGACCAGAAACCACTCCAAAAGTGTTACACCGATGCCAAGGAGCACAGGATAACCTCTTACCACCGCATCAGCGGCCTCAAAGAGATGCTTGTCTGCCTTGCGGAGGGTTTCCCGTTCGTATTCGGATTTACGGTCTACGAGAGTTTCGAGAACCAGGCCGTGGCGCGCACGGGTGTAATTAATATGCCGGAAAAAGACGAGAGGGCAGTCGGCGGCCACGCGGTCATGGCGGTCGGCTATGACCAAGGCGTCGAGCGCTTCATCGTCCGCAACTCGTGGGGCGAGAAGTGGGGCAAGAAAGGTTATTGCACCATGCCGTTTGAGTATTTAGAAACGTTAGCGGCGGATTTTTGGACGATAAGGAAATAATGAGAAATAAAAAAAATTTCCATGCGACGGGCACATTAAGGGGCAAGTTATTATGAGCAATTGCTCATAATAAACGGGGGGTTTATTTGAAGCCAAAAGGAAGGCCCAAAAAGGTCCGTAGGATCGAAGAAGCGCCCCCAATTATGGTATTTAGCCCAAGGGGCAAGCCCGGAAGGCCTGATGAGGTCAATATAGCCTATGAGGAGTGGGAAGCCATAAATTTGGCGGATCATAAGGGCCTAAGGCAAGGAAAAGCCGCTATGCATATGGGAATCTCACGCCAGAGTTTCGGGAGGATTTTAAGCAGGGCGCACAGGATAATAGGAGATGCGCTTATAAACGGCAAGATAATAAGAATAGCAGGCGGTTCATATAAGATCACGAAAAAAGGGTCAATATAATTGAGATAATAGGAGTTCGCTAAAGGGGCCTTATAAACGGGCCCCTTATATAGAAAAAGGCAACGTCCTATAATATATCTTATGTAAACTACGATATGGGAAGTAAAATTACGTAACTCATTGTATACAATACGTTTACGTACATTATGATGTAACCTGTGGATAACTGCTGAGGGGTTTTAGAGGCTCAATATCATGGATAACGTTTATAATAGTTGTATCTTATTATATTTTATACGCCCCTCTTGATTTTTTGGCGTATATGAGGTATAATATAGGTGGATGGCGCAACTTAACAATGTCCCGTTTTCGGGTCCAA
>JAHIPI010000038.1 GCA_018894435.1 Candidatus Omnitrophota bacterium
AAAATGGGAAGGGAAATGTACGATATAAAACAAAAAGCACCAATAGGAATAAAAATATTAGGCTCATTTGGTATAGTAGTTTCGATGATATTACTAATAAGCCTAATATCCTACAACACAATGTATAAACAACTGTTTTCGATCACAAAAAACGTAGTAATTTTTTCCTATATTTTACTTTTATTTATCTCTTTTGTAGGCATAATGTTGTTAAAAAATTGGGCGCGCATGCTATTGCTAGTTATTTTATCTATAAAACTTGGCGGAAGCGTAATTGCATTAATAAATTATGCCATTAGCGATGTTTCGAAATTGAAAATGATACATCTTTTGGAACAGTGTACAAATATCATTATTTTCTTGCCAATCATATACTATCTTTGTAAAAAATCCATAATAACTCAATTTCGAAAAAAATAAAAGTGAGACAGTCTCACGGGGCCATGAATTTCATAGTAGCGCAGAATATTTGAGAACCGAGGGCGGCTGTTTATGGGATGCACATTTTTCTTGGTGGAGATGATGGTGCCCGATCCTAATAGAGGTACGTATGATTGGATTCAAGAATAGTTATTACTTACCAAGATTAATTTTATCAAATTTAATTCTTATTAGTCTTATTTCTTTAGTAGGTTGTTCAGAAAAAAATCTTGATTTATCAAAAAAATATTACAAAGAGGGATTAGTTCATTTTAATAAAAAAGAATATCCGCAAGCATTGGATTTATTCATGAAATCATCTGACTTAGTTGATAACCCATCAACATGCGATATGATAGGATTAACATATAAAGGAATAGGCGACCACAATAATGCGATTTTATGGTTTAAAAAAGCTATTGAAACTGATCCACTATATTGGATAACTTATATTAACATAGGGGATATTCATAACGAAGACAGTAATTATGAAGAGGCCATTACATGGTATGTTAAGGGTAAAGAAATAAATTCTCGAGTTGAATTACCCTATATGAAATTATGTGATATTTTTCTGAAACAAGGTGAGGTAGAGAAAGCCATTGATGAATGCAAAGATGCTATTGAAAAATTAGCGCCATATACTTCTGAACCGCACTTTAGATTAGGTGATATATACGCAGACAAAGGGCTATATGATAAAGCCATAACAGAATGGAAAGCCGCCAAAAGTGATCCATATTATGATAGAATTTATAAAGAATACGACCCTGTGGAAAAACGGATACAAAATATAGAGCCATTTTTAAAGAAACAATAAATTTTCGTTTCCGCAGACGTTTAAGAATATAATAAAAATCCCAGCCTCTTCCGCTTGGGATTTTTGTGTACCCCATTCCGCAATGGGCTCTTGAAAGAAAATCCTATGATTAAGAGAAGTGTAATATTTATTTTGCTGATGGGGTTGATATTGTTTGCAGAATGCTCAATGGCACAGGACAATGCTTTAAAAAAAGCACCCGATTTTTCGCTTCAGGACATTAAAGGCAAGACAGTAGGGCTATCCGATTACATTAACAAGGTGATTATTCTTAACTTTTTCGCCACATGGTGCCCGCCGTGCAGGGAAGAGATACCGGATTTCATAGAAATGGTTAACACTACTGACAAGGAAAGATTCGCAATCATAGGCGTTTCCGTAGATAAGGGCGACATCAACATCGTGAAGAAGTTTGCCACGGAGCACAGGATAAATTATCCGGTATTGATAGATGACGGCTCTACCTCAAATGCCTATGGCCCCATTAGCAGCATACCGACCACGTTTATTATAGATAAAAAAGGTAATATCGTCGAAAAGATCATCGGCTCAAGGAGCAAAGGGCAGTTCGAAAATAAGATAAAGCCACTTTTATAAAACCTCGCCTGCGATGGCAAAGACTATTCACTTCCATAAAATTCTCGTGCCGGCTCATCGTCAATTTTCCGCTCAGTCTTGTAAATCCAGAGGTTGTATGGTATTATAATATGTATTAGAAAAGTACAAGAATACAATCAGAGGAGGGCTGGATGAGGTACGCCAATTTAATCATAATTCTAGCAATAATTGTTATGTTAGTTTTAATAGTTACCGCACCAGGACTCTGGGAAAGCCCAAAACAGAATATCTGCGTTAATAATCAAAGAGAACTTGCCGCCGCAGCTATGAGATACGGAGAAGATCACGGTGGTCGCACCCCTGATGTCTGGGAACTTGGCCCTTATGTCAAAAATAAAAACGTTTTTATATGCCCCAAAGACAAGCGGAAAGGTTTAGGTATAGACAAGTCATCCTACACAGCCTGCGACATTACCCCTAAATCCTTCAATAAAGAGGACATGAAAGATGGCTATGCCTGGCAGTATGTTCTGTATATCGAAAGCGATGCAACACACCCCGGTCACAAAAGAGAAGAAATAATATGGGAGAACTGGGAAGACCTTGCGCCAAGGCACCAGAATAAAGAAGTAACCATAATATCCGCTATGAGCGGAAATGTCACCCCATTTGATTTATATGATAAGCCCATGGAACCTTCGAGATGGGATGAACATTAATTTGAGGGTACGGATTTCATGGAAAAAGATCCGCTATATCTATTAAAACGTCCGGTGTTTTCGGTGCTTCTGGTACTGGTTATTACGACGCTTTATATCCATCTGCAGGTATCCCCCGGCACCTTTGCTATTCAGCCTCTGATATATCCCAAATTTAAATTGCAGGATGCTTTTTTCAAAGCAAGGCTCTTATATAATGAGCGCTTCAGGAAAGGCTACCCCAAAGAAAGCGCCGTCGTTTTAATAGCCAGCGATGAGGAAAGCGTGTCAAAAATTAACGATAACCAGTATACCAGCTATGATCCGCGGTTTTTGGCGCGGCTTATAACGCGCATTTCAGAATGCCAGCCCAAAGTGATCGTCCTTGACATAGGATTTTTTAACTACGGGAATTATGAAGGAAGGCCTGAGCTGATAGAAGCCATTAAAAAAGCCGGAAATGTCTTTGTGGTTTGGGATTCGTCAGGAATGGGTACGCCGGGCCGGCAATTCGATGAAGATATAATGAACGCCTCGCTTGGCTATGGAAGGGTCGATATTACCCCAGCCGCCACAATCGATAATGTCATAAGGGTATATTATCCATCCGGCTATCTTAAGGAAGGCGTTGGCAGAGTACTGCCTCTTGCGCTGCAGGCGGCATTGGCTTATAAGGACATGCCTTTTAACATTCATTATTATGACCCGAAGACGAACACGATATTATTTATGTCAAAGGAATATATAATAGGCCTGCCTCTTAATGAGGAGAAGATGACCTACATAAATTTTCTCTATGACGAGAAGATGATCCCGACAATCCCCATATGGAAAGCTATGGAAGAGAATCTCGACCCTGCTTTGCTCAAAGGGAAGATAGCGCTTGTAGGAATGACGGCAAAAGGTTATAACGATTTCCACTTGACTCCGATAGGTAGAATACCCGGCCCTATCATCATGGCAAACCAGATGAATACCTTTGTTCATTTCTATATGTTTCGTGAATACTCGAATAGAATAGAGGCATTGGCATTAGTTATTCTTGGATTCCTTTTGACCTTTCTTTTCTATAGACGCAGCATGGTTGAAGGGTTTATCGTGCTTATCGGCACAATTTGCGCTTCATTAGCGGCATCATTTACGCTCTTTCTGTTGAATTTTTTGTGGTCTGCATGGGACCTGATAGCGCTTTCCCTGCTCTTATACCTTGCCATTCTGATTCATAAAGCAAGCATTTGGGAAGTCGAGAATAAGATGCTGCGGACTCAACGGTCCTGAACTGAATTCAGCCCAAATTTTTAGAGTTTAGATAATAAATGCCAAGATAAGGGCTTTTATGCAGTTGCAGTTTATTTTATAACATACTGTTATACAATATGTTATGTACATTATATAACTCGTCTGACATTAGATATGAAAAAGGTAGATTTTGTCTCTTGACAACCTCTAAAAAAACATTATACTATATTGGTAGACCCCAAACAGTAGATTTAGGGAGGTGATTCAGATGAAAACGAAAAACCGAGCCTTCACATTAATAGAACTACTTGTTGTGATATCGGTAATAGGGGTACTTGCGGCCTTGCTAGTCCCTGCCACGGGGGCCGCGCGACAGATGGCCAAGAGGATAGAAGATCTGAATGACTTGAGGCAGCTTATTATAGCTGACTACTTGTATGCCGATGACCATAACGGCGAGTTTGCGCCGACAACATCAGACCTCTGGCCCTCCTATATTAGCGATGCGCATATATTTGTCAGCTCGCATGACACGCGTGAAGACGCAGGGCCTTCAAACCCATCTTATAAAAAATGGGCCGGATCGCCGAGATCTCTTTTGCCAGGTAGCATAAAAGGGGGCCTGTGCGAATATGTTTCATTCTTTATGACCCTAACTGATAAAACAGACCCTGATACTATAACGCTTGCCGATGCGGATACTACGACTTATCCGGGACTTTACCTAATAGCTTCTGCAGATGGAAAAGTAGAAGCTGTACGAGCAGAAGATGCTACTCGTTTCTTACCGCCGTTGGATTATGGCCCTGGTGGAGATATACCTGCAGAGTAAACATAAAATATCTCACTACCCACAGCCCAAACCGCATATCTAAAAAATATGCGGTTTTGTATTTTTGACTCTACATTCTCTTAAAATATGATATACTATAAGTAGAGGTATTTAAGGGAGGTAAAGGGAAATGAAAAAGGGGGTAGTTTACTTATTCGTATTATGCCTATTTCTTCCGGTTGTAGCGCATTCCGATAATCAAATCTCTTCTACAGAAGCATATCTTCAAGAACTCCAATTACAGGGAAAAGAAAGAGTTGTTGTTACATTTAAGGATGCGGTTGATCCTTCCTTGGTAGATAAATACGGCGGCATCTTAATCCGCGTATTCTCAACCATAAAAGCCCTTGTATGCGAAATCCCCCAAGAAAATATAGATCTGTTAAAGCAGGAAGAATCTGTAAAGGATGTGGCTCCTGATGTGGTGATGGAGTTTCCTGAGGGAGGTAGAGAACGCGATCCCGACGAGCTTGCATTGTTCAACCGCTTCAAAAAAGAGTACCTCGCAAGTATAAGGAAAGAGTATCATGATGCGATAAGGCAGGCACGCAGGGAATATTTGGATTCGCTTAGGGGGCTTCTTTCAAAAAGGCGGACTATCCTTCTTTATAATAACCTTTTACGTACTTACAGGCGTATCGGCCGGACAAATTCATCTGTATACCGCTCTCTCCTGAGCAAACATAATGAACTTTTAAGAGAATATTACGCAGAATTCAGACGCATACTTAGTGAGTACCGTTCAAAGCTGACTGCCGCAAAAGAGAACCATGTCCAACTCGCAAGCGAATGGCGGGTAAAAGTAGACGAAATGGTAGCCCTTTCATACACAGGAACTGTAACTGTCCGGTGGAACAATTTAGAGGCAGGGCTGAATTCGAAAGCTGCGTGGGATAACTATAATCTTGACGGCACAGGCATAAAGATAGCGATAATTGATACGGGAATAAACTATACTCTTGAAAATTTGAATGACCACTATTTAGGCGGATATGATTTTGTCTATGACGATGATGATCCAATGCCTAACATGCCTACCCCGAAGATAAGAGAAGACCATGGGACAGAGGTTGCTTCTCTCGCCGTAGGCGAAGGTGCAATTAAAGTAGTCGGCGTCGCCTATAACGCAAGCTATTATTCGCTTCGGATGACCGATGATGATGCTGGTCACCCTCTTGCAACTGATGTTATGGCGGCCATAGAATGGGCAACAGATTCTGCTCACAAGGCGGATATCATTTCCATGAGTTTAGGTACTTATAGCTTGGGGGGACTACAACAGGCATTTGAAACTATTTGCAACAATGCTTATAATGCAGGCATTTTGCTTGTTGCAGCCTCCGGCAACGATGGTGTTTCTGATTGCTGGTATCCAGCAGCATTTGAAAATGTTATTTCTGTAGGAGCGCATACAATTGACCAAACCGTCGCAACTTTTTCAAATGGTAGCGTGGATATTGTTGCCCCCGGGGGCGATGGCGATATAATTACTCCAGAGGATAATTTATACACAGTAGGAGCTGATAACCGTGCTTGGTGGGCTTGGGGCACATCTTTCGCGACTCCGCATGTTTCCGCTTTGCTCGCCCTCCAGCTCCAATATGCCAGGCGAACGGGAAGCCCAGAACCCATAGATTTCAATGAAGGTAAACCATTTGAAGTTAATAACGGCTATCTTTGGGAAGTAATGAAACATTCGGCCCAGCAGTTAACGAGTGAGCCCTACGATCCTGTTTATCAGGGAAAGGGTAAAATCTGGGCCGCTGAGACAGATCCGCTGCCTCCGACGCCGAAAGACGGTTCAATTGACTGCATGGCAGAAAAATGGCCGCTAAATCCTGAGGTTGAATACCTGAACTATCTTTATCGCGAAGAAGGCCTTTACCCCGCATATTATATCGGCACAAGCATGTATTACGACGTCAATCTGACAAACAATACCAATACCGCCGGTAATTACGCGAGCGATATCGAAAATATCAACCTTACAGCAACTCAGGCATACTACCAGCATGAAGGTGAAATAAATACACCCGGTGCACCCATTGAGGTGTTTCCCGCAGTATCATCTCTTACGGCAGGGAGCCAGGAGATTTTATCCGATACATATTATTTGCCATGGGCCTTGGTCCCGGGCCTCAACAGGACAATTCTTGATCTTGAATTCGAATTAACAGACGACACCAATAACCGCCTTATCAAGGTAACATATCCTTACGCAAATATATGGTGCCCGCCGCCTCTAATAAATGAGGGCTTCCCAATAGAATAGGGCCGGTAAATTTTCCTTGCGATTTAAGCCATATCCCCTTATAATCATATTATAAGGGGATATTGTATTATGCGTGTCAGGAGGGAAAAAATAAAAATTGACCTTGATGATATAGCTACCTTTCTTGAAGCCAAAGCGCCGTTATTTCTTGGAGCGGCGAGCATTGTTATCCTAAGTGTATATGTTCTTACCACCCTATCTTCTCCCCGCATAAAGGAGTACCGCCTTAGCTCATCCGACGATCTCTTTAACGAAAGATACCAATATAATCAAACCTCCGACAAGGATAAACTGCATCCCAAAGACATCGTTTTTGTAACGCTCAGCGAGGAGTCCATAAGACATGTTGGAACAGATTTCCCCTGGGGAAGAGACATTTATGCTGATTTTCTTGATAAGGTGAAAGAGGATAACCCTAAGGTAATCGCTATCGATATCGCTCTATATGGAGAAGGACGCGGTGGTCCTGAGGTCGACATGAAACTCGCTGATGCCATCAAAAAATGCGGCAATGTTATACTCGCATCTGCCTACGGCAAGGAAATGTTTTATCTCGGGCCTAATGAAACTTTTGCCAAGGCCTCTCGAGACTACGGCGTAGCCGGCACAATGGGGGACATTGACTATGTAGCAAGGCGGGTTAGGATATCATCTCTTCTGGTTCATAACGTTAAAAAACTCAAGGAGATTTCATTCGAGATAAAGATGGCTTTGCAGTATCTTGGTATCCCCTATGATACATATAAAAAGACTTGGCAGAATTTTATCTTTGAGTCAAAAGATAAACGCGTAGTTCTCCCCGCAGATGAGAACGGCTATCTTGTCATAAACTATTTGAGCAAATCGGAAGATGTAACGACGATTCCCGTATGGGAAGTCCTGGAAGAAAAAACGCCGAAGGGTTTATTTAAGGACAAACTTGTGCTTTTAAGCAGAACGGGCAACGTGTCTAGGGATATGCTCAGGACACCGATAGGCGACATGCGCGGAGGCGCGGTAATTGCGAATATAGCCAATTCTATAATTACAGGGAATTATATAAGAGAGATGAATTCCAAGTTAGCATTTCTTCTTACCGCGTTATTATTTTTATTGTGCTTTTTGGCGTTTCGTAAGCACTTCTTGACGGGTTTCTTCGTACTTATATTCGTGTATGCAACAGCTCCTCTTCTTTCGTCTTATTTATTCATGAATGCCGATATTATATGGCGGGCCTTCGATATCCTGAGATTGTTGCCGGTATTACTATTGGTTGAGATAGCATACAAGGTTCTTGTGTTCTTTATAAGGTATACTGACTCTGTAAGAAACGCCACAATAAATCCTGAGACGGGGTTCTGCTCAGAGACACATTTCTTTTCTGAGGTCGACTACGCCGCAAGCCACGCGGTAAAGTTCAAACATGCCTGCTCTCTAATTGCAATCAGGATAACCAATCTCGAGTGGATAAAGAAAGATTTAAGTTTCAGAAGAAGCGAGATGGTTTATGAGAAAATAGTAGAGTTGATAAAGACGAAACTGAAGGAAAACTCATTTATAGGATTCGTGAAATTAATCCTTAAAAGAAAGGTCTTTGCTTGCGATTTTCCTTTGGATATGTTTGAGATATGCCTGCCTTATCTAGATGTGGCTCAAGCCAATACAATAGCCGACAGTCTCCTTCACAATATAAAGGAGATAGATTTTAAAATAACCAAAGAACACCTTAAGCCGACCATAGCCATCGGCATATCCAGCGTAGATGCTGAATCATTCCCAAAAAGAGGCGAAGGCCTCAGGGAAAGCGCGGAGGCGGCTTCGGAAAGGGCCGAAGAGATGCAACCGAATGAGATATGCCGTTTTAATATCGAAGTTGACGGCCCCGGGATCGAGACCTATATCGCAAGAGAAAAATCAATCTCGTTCAGAAAAATAGGCTTTAGCAGCAGAGAATACGCCAAAAAATTAATTGAAGAAAAAATAAATTTCCTGCATCGCGAGGTTATCAGCGAAAAAGAGAAAGATAGAATATATAAAGAGGTATTCCACACCTTTATAAAGCGCATAGAAAAAAAAGACCTATACACAGGGGGACATGTTGTGCGCTGCGGAGAGTATACGGAAAAAATCGCAAGGAAACTAAAGATGCCTGAAAGAGACGTACGGCTTCTCACGCAGGAAGCGGTCCTTCACGACATAGGAAAGATAGGAGTGCCCGCGGATATCTTGAGAAAGGAAGGCGATCTAACCTATGAGGAAAGAAAGATTATGGAGGTGCATCCGGTAATCAGCGCAGAAATACTCGATCTATGTACGTATTTCAGGAGGATGCGTTCTGCTGTCGAGGCTCACCACGAACGCCTGGACGGTTCAGGCTATCCCAGGGGGTTAAAGGGGGGTGATATTCCGCGTGAGGCTCAGATACTAGCGATAGTCGATGTATATGACGCCCTGACCTCGGAGAGGTCTTATCGCAAGAAGAAGAAAAAGTTTTCCGAGAAAGAGGCCATAGAAGAACTTGAGTCTCAGAAAGAAGGCTTAAATCAAGAAATCGTCTCAGTATTAAAGGAGATCCTTAAAGAGGAAGGAAAGCTTACGGGGTAGCCAACGTGAAGGCAGTGGCAGCTTTTGGTAATACTGAGTATGGCCGCGAGCTTATCGGCGGTATCAGAGAATATGAAGCATATCGGCAGTACCTGGAAGATACAGGTTCTTTTCCGGAGTATTAATTGACATAACTTTTGGCTTGACTAAGAGGGAGGATTGGCATATACTCTTGTAGCGTTTTGAAGGCGAGACTTATCCCGCACAGGTCCTAAATCACCCTGAGGCATCTCCAATCCCTCTAAAAGAGCATGGTTAAGGTGTCTATCTAAGGCAGGCTAAGGCTTCGGTGACTCTGGAACGTGGTTTTGGGGTGTTTTCTTCGGGGAAAGGTTCGCCTAGGGATAGTAAAATGCCCTTCTCGCGGCGCTTGTAGAGCTTCACAAGCAGGACTACTTCCTGCCGTTCTGTGGTTCGAAAATCGTCCTAGCTGGGCAACCAAATTTTGCGAAGCAAAATTTGGTCCTGTGACCGAGGACGAAATGTCCGAGGAAATGCCGAAGCCATCCGGCTGAGGCGAGCGCCGTAAAACAATGCGACGAACAGGAGCATCGTAGGCGCGGAGGGGCCACTAATTGGTAATCTAACCTGGTTAGAATTGTCAGATTAGAAGGTAAGGCAAAATATGGAAAAATGTGCGTTTTGCGGCAAGACAAGTAAGGAAGTCCAGAGATTTTTGAGGGGCGAATCCGCGCTTATTTGTGAGACCTGCGTCCGTCTTTGCAATAAAGTGCTCACGAAGGACGAAAAGGTACCCGAAAAGAAGAAGCCGGAAAAGATCATCCCCATAAAGGAGCTTCCGAAGCCTAAGGACATAAAGGAAAAGCTCGATGCCTTTGTAATAAGCCAGGAACGCGCCAAAAGACAGCTTTCGGTCAGCGTCTATAATCATTACAAAAGGATACTGGCTAACCAAAAATCCGGCGGGGAATTGGAATTTGAGAAATCTAATGTCCTCTTGATAGGCTCTACCGGTTCGGGAAAGACCCTTTTAGCGAGGACCCTTGCCAGGATACTGGACGTGCCGTTTGCGATAAGCGACGCCACCTCTCTTACGCAGGCGGGATATGTAGGCGAAGATGTGGAAAACGTAATTCTCCGCCTCCTACAGGCAGCTAATTTCGATGTGGCTAAGGCCGAACTCGGCATCATCTACATTGATGAGATAGATAAAATAGGAAAAACACACGAAAATGTTTCAATAACACGCGACGTCGGCGGCGAAGGTGTCCAGCAGGCGCTTCTTAAGATGCTGGAAGGCAGTATAGCAAATGTTCCGCCCGCCGGAGGCAGAAAGCATCCTCATCAGGAATACATACAGGTAGATACCACCAATATCCTTTTTATATGCGGGGGGACGTTTACCAATATAGATAAGATAATAGAGCGCAGGGTATCCAATAGGGCGATAGGTTTCGGCGCAAAGCAAGCCCTGCCCGCGCGAGAGGATATAGACAGGATATTATCGAAGGTGGAGCCGTCAGATCTGATCAGATTCGGCATGATACCTGAATTTGTGGGGCGCTTCCCGATAATAAGCACGCTGCATCCTTTGGCTAAAAAAGACATGATAGACATACTTTTAAAACCCAAAAACGCCTTACTGGAGCAGTATAAAAAATTATTCGAGATGGAAAATGTAAAACTGACGTTTGAAAAAGGTTCGCTCGACGAGATCGCCCAAGAGGCAATCCGGAAAGGCATGGGCGCGAGGTCGCTCCGCTCTATCGTAGAGGAGATAATGCTGGATACGATGTACGAACTGCCGTCTTATACGGATGTATCCGAATGCATCATTAAAAAAGAGACCATATGTCAAAGGGCCAAGCCTGTTTTGGTAAAGGCGGCCCAGAAGAGAATAGCGTAATGAAAGATACGGCGTGCATAATACTGGCAGCCGGCCGCGGCACAAGGATGAAATCGCCGCTCGCGAAAGTCCTTCACAAGATAGCCGGCAAGACCATGATAGAGCGCGCGCTCGAACTGGTGAAACCATTTTCGTTTAAGCCGCTAATAACCATTACCGGATATAAGAGCGAAGAGGTGGCCAAGTTTTGCGGCGATGCCAAAGTGGTAAAACAGAAGAGCCTTTTGGGTTCGGCAGATGCCGTAATGAGCGCACGCAGCGCACTTTCAAAATTTAAAGGGGATATAGTTATATTATACGCCGATGTGCCGTTGGTGAGGCAATCGACCATCTACGAACTTGTAGAGGCGCACAAAAAGAACAACGCTTTCTGCACTTTTCTGACGGCAAAGATGAAAGATCCTACCGGCTACGGCAGGGTGCTGCGCGACGATAATGATAATATAGCGCGCATAGTAGAGGAAAAAGAGGCGTCCCTATACGATAAGGCGATAGAAGAAGTGAACGTAGGCGTCTACTGTTTTAAGGCGCAGCAGCTTTTCGATTTTTTAAAGGAAGTGAAGAACGACAACAAAAAAGGCGAATATTACCTGACGGACATAATATCCGTTTTCAGAAAGCGGAACCTTAAAATAGGATCCGTAAATGCATCGGGCGAGGATGAGGCCTACGGCATAAATTCCAAAGAGGAGCTTGCCAAGGCTGAGAGGATATTGAACTTAAGGGCGATCGAAAAGTTTATGACGGAAGGGGTAAGCATAATAGACCCCCAGAATACTTATATCGACATAAACTGCAAGATGGGCCAGGACACTGTAATTAAGCCTTTTACTATAATAGAAGAGGGCGTTACCATAGGCTCGGGTTGCGTAGTAGGCCCTTTTGCGCGGCTCAGGAAGGGCACGGTTTTGGCGGATAATGTCGAGATAGGAAATTTTGTGGAGCTCGTGAGGTGCGATATAGGCCTCGGCACCACAATAAAGCACCACACATATGTAGGAGACGCAATTATAGGTAAAAATGTAAACATAGGCGCCGGTACAATTACCGCGAATTACGACGGAAAGACAAAACAGAAGACTATAATAAAAGATGGCGCCTTCATAGGAAGCGGTACGATATTCGTAGCGCCTGTAGTGGTAGGAAAGAAGGCCGTTACCGGCGCGGGAAGCGTACTTACAAAGAATACGTCGGTACCGGACAAAGGTGTGTTTGTAGGCATACCGGCGCGGCCCCTAAAGAGACGCTAACCTTAACACGGGAGTTACCATGAAAAGAGACCAGATGCTTGTATTTACAGGAAATTCCAATAGAGCGCTGACCAACGAGATATGCAAAAAACTCGAAATGCCGTTAGGCAACGCTAGGGTAGGAATATTTTCCGAAGGGGAAATAAAAGTCAAGATAAACGAAGATGTCCGGGGAAAGGATGTCTTTATAATCCAATCCATATGCCCCCCGGTAAACGATAATCTTATGGAATTATTGATACTCATAGATGCCGTTAAGAGGGCATCCGCATACAGGATAACAGCGGTCATACCTTATTTCGGATACGCAAGGCAGGACAGAAAAGACCAGCCAAGAGTGCCTATTACCGCGAAACTTGTCGCAAACCTTCTGACGGCTGCGGGGTCCAACAGGGTATTGACTATAGACCTGCACGCCGGACAGATACAGGGATTTTTTGATATACCGCTTGACCACCTCTTTGCCATAAACGTATTTACCGATTATTTTACGAAGAACAAGCTGAAGAACCTCGTTGTGGTCTCTCCCGACGTCGGCGGCGTAAAGATGGCCAGGGCATATGCCAAAAAATTGAAGGCGGACCTGGCGGTTGTGGACAAAAGGCGGGTCAACGACGAAAAGACAGAAGTTATGTTTATAATGGGCGATGTAAAAGACAAGAACGCCCTTATAGTAGACGACATAGCCGCTACAGCGGGTTCGCTGGTGGAAGCGGTAGAGGCGTTAAAGAAAAACGGCGCAAAGGATATTTATGCGGCGGTAACGCATCCTATTCTTTCAGGCCCGGCGATAGAGCGCCTTAGTAAATCGCAGCTTAAAAGATTATTGGTCACGAACACAATACCTATCACGAAAGAGAAGAGCTTATCGAAAATAGAGGCGTTGTCTATAGCGCCGCTTCTGGCAGAGGCTATAAACAGGATACACAGGGAAGAGTCTATAAGTACTTTGTTTAACAAAATCGACAGATTGGGATAAGGTAATCCCTCGCTACGCTCGGGA
>JAHIPI010000039.1 GCA_018894435.1 Candidatus Omnitrophota bacterium
GTTCGCGAGGAGAGGTTAAAAACGGCAGGATAAAAAAGACGATAGAAGTGGTCGTAAAGAGGACCGATAAGGGCTCGGAATTTTTGTATTATTACGAGATTCAATAATGTATAATGTTCGCCATAAACTATGTTTTATAAAGCCAAAAGATTAATAACCGGAATAGATATAACCGACGGCATTCTTAAGATACTCGCCATTTCCAAGAGTAAAAAGAATGGCGGCGTCAGTATCTTAGACTGCGTAAAATTGCCGTCGGAAGAAGATAAATCGATAGCAAAAGAAGTACGTTCGCTCTTATCAAAAAATAAGATCTTACATTCACATTTTGTAGCCGGTTTTCCGCGGCATCTCGTTACCATGAAAAATGTCAGGTTTCCCACCACTCAAAATTCCGAAATTAAAAATATGGCCGAACTCCAGGCTATCAAATATCTTCCTTATTCCCGGGAAGAGATGGTAGTAAGCTATAAGCTTATAAGTACAACGCCGGAAGGTTATTCGGATATATTGCTGGTCCTTGCGCAAAGAAAACTTGTCGATAAATATGTCAACATATTCAGAATGGCGGGTGTAAACGTTGACAAGATAGGGCTCAGCTCCGAAGGCATACTCAATTGGTATCTCGGGCGAGGGGCGGAGGGTGGCGGATCAGTCGCGATAATAGATGCGGACAAATACCACACGCACATACAGATAGCCAAAGAGAGGGCCCTTTTGTTTAGCCGGTCCATATCTTTTGACGCCGGCGCCGCCGAACCCGATAAGAGCGCGCTTTTAAAAGAAATAAGAATGTCATTCGAAACGTATTTTAAAGAAAGAAACGAAGGGGTATCAAGGATCATCGTCTCCGGAGGAGAAGATTATACTAAGGGCATATTTGACCTTCTATGCAGCAATATCGCCACCCCCTGCGAGATTATTTTGCAGGAAGATTATGTAAAAGGGGAAAGATTCGGCGAGCAGATCTTAAAGCGGCTCAAAGAGTATTCTTATACTTCTTTGCTGGGGCTCGCATCAAACCCCGAATTTGCCGAGATAAATCTTATGCCCGAAGAGATCACCTCAAAGAAAAAAGAAGAGGCGGCAAAAAGAGAATTGGCAAAAAGCGTCATATTGATTCTATGCATTCTTGTGGCGTTTTTCGCGATTCTGGAAAAGAAGATGCTTGAAAAGAGATTTTACCTTCAAAAATTGGACGAAAAATTAAAAGCTATCGGGCCGGAGGTAGAGCGATTGTCGCGTTTTAAAGAAGGCACTGAGATCATAGGCAATCAGCTTATGTTTAAGGGCTCCTCCATAGATGTTATGCGCGAGATTTACAGCATACTCCCCAAGGATATATCTCTTACTTTGCTGGAATTTGAGGACAGAGATAGGATCTTGCTTCGCGGGACCGCAAAAGAACTGAGCAGCGTATTCAATTTTCTGCCGGTATTGGAAAAATCGCCCTATTTTGAAAATGCGAAGATAAATTATGCCACTAAAAGGATTTTCAGAAAAGCGGAATTTGCGGATTTTGAAATAGTATGTCAAATGACAAAGTTCTAAACGGAGACGGCGATGTTTCGTAATATCACAAAAAGAGAAAGATTCTTAGCTCTAGCTACCATATCAGCGGCCCTGGCAGCTCTTGTATACAATTTTGTTATTGAGCCGATAGTCAGCCAATGGAACGAATCAGACCGGAAAATAAGGGACAAGGAAGTCGTCTTAAGAAAATACTCCAGGATCTTGCGCGATAAAGATAATATAGAAAAAGAAAGAACCGAATACGCGAAGTATTTCAAATCTCAAAAACTGACTCCCGAGGAAGAGAGCGCCATTGCATTAACCCGGATAGAACGAGCGGCGTACGCTACCAAAGTTCAAATAACGAATATAAAACCGTTATCGTATAAAACATTTGAATATTACAACGAATCTACATTTAGGGTGGCAACAGAATCTACGCTCGCGGAACTTACCAAATTTATTTACGACCTTCAATCATCCGACCAATTGCTCAAAGTTGAAAGGATGGTATTGAGGGCAAAGGAGAGCGAACCTGCCACAATCAAATCAATCCTTAATATTACCAGAATATCGATTTTTTGACCCCCGCAGGCATTCAAATCATCAAATTTACATAACCCCTTGACAAGTAAAGGAGTATGATGTATACTCTCTACTAAGAGAGTTGACAGAGAGTATATCACTCTCTATATGGAGAGTAGTTGAAAAACATATACCTATTAAAAGATGTTGCAAAAATTTCTGGCCATTCGGCCTATACCCTAAAGTATTATCTCAAACTCGGCATAATCAAAGAAATAGGCCGCTCCCCCGACACCAATTTCAGATTTTTTGACGATTCCACCGTAGATGCGCTTTCCAAAATCAGGGAAATGCGGCTCAAAAATATGAGCCTTAAAGAAATAAAGAATCTATTGATATGGGAAGGCGGGGTATGAGCTATTACGAAGTGCTCAATATACATAAGGAGCCTTTTTCCACAAGCCCGGATCCGTACTTTTTTTACCGCTCCTCTGCCCACGAGACGGCTATGAGCCGGCTTGAGATAGCAGTGCGCTTGAGACGTGGCCTGAGCCTGATAATAGGCGATGTCGGCACCGGCAAGACGACACTTGGCAGGACACTGCTTCAAAATTTTAATCAAGAAGACACTTTTGTATTCCATATGATACTGGACCCCACATATAAGTCGGAGTTCCAATTTCTTTCAAGCCTGGGCAAGATGTTCGGCGTGCCGCCCCACCTTAAATCAACATTGGACTACAGGGACGCTATAGAAAAATATCTTTTCCATAAGGGCGTTGATGAAAATAAGACGATAATACTTTTAATAGACGAAGGGCAAAAGCTTACCCCGACATTTCTTGAGATATTGAGGACGCTGCTTAATTATGAGACGAATGAATATAAACTGCTTCAATTGGTCATATTGGCGCAGATGGAGATAATGCCGAAGGTCAAAAAGATAAAGAACTTTTTTGATAGGATCACCCTGAAATATATAATAAACCCTCTCGACGAAGAAGAGACAAAAGATATGATAGAATTCCGATTAAGACAGGCCGGATATAACGGCCCGGAAGGTTTTTTTTCGGACGGGGCGGTGAAACTCATACATGAACATACTATGGGCTATCCCAGAAAGATAGCGATACTATGCCATAATGCGCTGGAAGCCGCCGTGATGAAGGATAAAAGGATTATAGACGAACCGATAATATTGGATATCATAAGAAATGAGGTAATATAGAATGAAGAAAGATTTTTCACCCGAAGAGAAACTTTTACGATTGATAAAAGGCTCCGCCCGGAAAGATGCCGAAAGAGAGAAGATGGATATAAGATCCGCAATGGCGTATAACGGCACTGCCGCAACCTCCTCTTATAAAGGAAACGGCCGGTCGGCGCAAAAATCGGCTTCTATGGCTTTAGCGTTTGATATTAAGGCCATTAGCACAAAAAATGTCAATCCTGTCCTTGTAATTATTCTAATCGGTCTATTGATATATTTTTTGGTCGATATGATATATAATCCTTACCGCGGAAAAGAAGATAAAGTCGAATCTGCCGTAGCGCGAGAAACGCTCGAGGTTAAAGAAAAAGCCGATTCCTCCCAACCGTATTCCTATTACACCCCGGGCATAGACGACAGAAATATATTCATGCCGCAGGAGAGCGACACACCGGCAATGCCGGCCGGTCCCTCAGTTGAAGAGATAGGCGCCAATTTATCTCTTATAGGTATAATCGCCGGGGATAAGCCTCAGGCGATTATCGAAGATAAAAAGGCCGGGAAGTCATATTTTCTATATAAAGGGGGTTCGGCCGGCCAGGCAAAGATAGTGGAAATAATGGAAGACAGGGTATTAATGGAATATAGAGATGAGACATTTGAACTCGTACTTTAATCGGAGGGTTATAAATAATGATGAATAAAAGAGCCGGACTCATAGCGTGTTTTTTATTGATTTCTTTAATCCTATTTTTTGGCACATATACATTTTCCGAAGACGGGGATGACCCGCCTCAGGATAGTGTGTTGGAGGTTGAGACTTTGGAGGAAATGCTTAAAGACGAAAGCATACCGCCCGAACTAAGGCGGGAGATAGAAAAAATTGTTAAAGAGGGCCCCCCTGACGAGGTATCCGGGGATACAGACCTATTTTTTGATGAAACAATGCCGTCTGTCGAAGAAGTAGAATCGGATATGTCCGAAGAAGACCTGCCTATTCAGGATGAACCTCTCCGCAGGGTAGGTACAGTACCAATACCCGCGTCAAAAGCGCCCAAGCAAGAAGTTTCTTTATCGGCAAAGAACAAGATATCTCTGGACCTAAAAGGGGTTGATATAATAGATGTTCTCAAGATGCTTTCGGCAAGGAGCAATTTAAATATTGTCGCCGGCAAAAACGTAAGAGGCAAGGTTACGCTATTTCTGAAAGATGTGGATATGTGGGATGCCTTCGAGATAATACTCGCGTCCAATGACCTCGCGTATGAAAAACGCGGCGATATAATCAATGTGATGACCGAAAGAGATTATGAACAACTGTACGGCGAGAGGTATTCCGATAAGAAAGAGGTAAAGATTTTTAGGCTTGAATACGCGAAAGCGGCAGACATAGCGAAAGCGCTTAATCAGACAAAATCGAAGATAGGCAAAATAGTGGTGGATGAGCCTTCCAATACGGTCGTGATTATAGATGCCCCCCAGCCCGTCAAGCAGATGGAAAAGATAATAGAGAAGATGGATATGCCGATAGAGACTAAGATATTCAGCCTAAATTATGCCAAGGCAGAAGACATCAAGACAAAGATAACAGATGTTCTGACAAAAGGCGTAGGCGCGATACAGGTCGATGAAAGGACAAATAAAATAGTAGTAACTGATCTCGTGACAAAAATGCCGGATATAATAAATATTATAAGTGCTATGGACGAAAAACACAAGGTAGTGCTTATCGAAGCAAAGATAATCGAAATAGAATTGACAGACGAGTTTAGGTACGGTGTGGATTGGGGGAAGTTGTTCAGAAATATCGGCAACACAAGTATAGATTTTAATTTTGCCGATTTAGGGGATGTCTCCCTCGGTACGGTTACGGGGGGGTCTCTTACGATAGGAAAATTGGCCCATAATGCGCTGGACGGCGCGATAAGGGCGCTGGCTACAGTCGGAAAGACCAATGTGATATCCTGCCCGAGAATAACGGTGCTGAATAATGAAGAGGCGAAAGTCTTAATAGGGACAAACCAGCCTTATGTGACCTCGACCACCACGGTACCTTCCGCCGGGAGCCCGGTGACATCCGAATCGGTTACTTATATAGATGTAGGTATAACCTTAAGGGTCACGCCGACGATAAATAATGACGGATTTGTCACTATGAAGATAAAACCGGAAATCAGCTCGTTGGGTACGCCCATCGAGACTGCTCATGCGGCAGGCGCTACAGGCAATCAAATACCGGTAGTCTCTAAATCGGAAACCGATACCACGGTAATGGTGCGGGACGGCACGACCATACTCATAGCGGGCCTGATACAAGACAGGGATATAGAGACTATAAATAAAATTCCTATCCTGGGCGATATTCCTATTATAGGATATGCCTTCAAAAGCCAGACCAAGGGTTCTGCGAGCTCGACTTCGAATCAACCGGAGAAGAAGGAGATAGTCATTTTTCTGACTCCTTATATTATGGATGGTACCGAGATGTTCCCCGAAGCAGCCAATACATTCTACGGCGATAGAGTGACGCAGCGCAAACTCATGGAAGAGCAGATTACTATAGCAGTTGAGGGCATTAAACGCCAACAACTCGTAGGAGAGATGCCGGAGGAAGAGAAAATAGATACCAATACCCATATCTCTAAAGACTTAAGCTGGTTTGGGAAAAAGGACGAAGGGATAGGAGTGGAGAAGAAAGAGATTAAAAAACCGGCTAAGAAGGCAAAGATAAGCGAGAAACCGAAAAAAGAGCCGGCTCCCAAGCAAAAAGAAGAGGTCAAAAAGAGAGATACGGTCATACCGCCTACCAATCTCATTATGCCCATGATGGGCGGCTACTACAGTTATTACGAAAATTTGAGGAATAAGATATTCTGGATGGCAAAGGATAATTATCCCGAAGTCCCCGAAAAGGGGGATAAAGACGTCAGGTTATTATTTACCCTGACGGATAACGGTAAATTGAAGGGCGAGCCGCAGGTCCTGAATGAAGTGGATGTGAAACTGGCCACGGCCGCGAAAGAAGCGGTGAAAAACGCTTCTCCATTTCCGCCGTTTCCAAGGACAATGGAAAAGCGAGAGGCGGCATTCAGAGTTACGATCAGTTACGAATAAGAATAAAACCGTTGACATTGCCTAAATGCTGGGATAAAATATTTTTTTCGAAATAGTGCAAAAATATCGGAGGGAACATGGTAGATTACCTGTTAAATGAAAATCAGATTATGATACGGGACCTTGCGCGCCAAATCGCGGAGGAGAAGATACGTCCTGTAGCCGCCCATTATGACGAGACAGAAGAATTCGCCTGGCCTATCGTCAAAGTGCTGGCTGAAAGCGATATGTGCGGTATATATATTCCCGAGGAGTACGGCGGTACGGGCGGCGGAGTAATGGAATTGTGCGTAGCGACAGAAGAACTGTCAAAGGCATGCGGCGGTATCGCGCTCGCGTTCGCGGCGACGGCCCTCGGAACATACCCCATAATACTCTACGGAAACGACGAACAGAAGAAAAAATATCTACCTGACATAGCAAAAGGTAAAAAGCTCGCGGCATTCGCCATTACCGAAGCAGAGGCGGGTTCAGACGCCGGCAGCATAAAGACCACCGCAAAGAAAGACGGCGATCATTACATATTAAACGGAACGAAACAATGGATAACGAACGCCGGAGAGGCGGAGACCTATACGGTTATAGCCATGACGGATAAGACGAGGGGCGCGCGCGGCGCAAGCGCGATTATAGTCGAAAAGGATACGCCCGGATTTACTTTCGGAAAGAAAGAGAAGAAGATGGGGATACGCGCCTCCGCCACAAGAGAGCTCATCTTCCAGGACTGTAAGGTGCCTAAAGAGAATATCCTTGCGAGAGAAGGCATGGGCTTCATAGTCGCGATGAAGACATTCGATAATTCCCGGCCCGGGGTCGCGGCGCAGGCAGTAGGCATAGCGCAGGGCGCTTTTGACCTTACGCTAAAATATGTGCATGAAAGACAGCAATTCGGGCAATCCATCAGCAGTTTTCAGGGCGTTCAGTTTATGCTGGCCGACATGGCCACGCAAATAGAAGCAGCGAGGGCGCTGGTACTTTCCTCGGCAAGAATGATAGACTCAGGCGCTAAAGACGTTGCCATGGCTTCCGCCATGGCAAAAATGTACGCGAGCGACGTTGCCATGAAAGTAACGACTGATTGCGTACAGCTATATGGCGGATACGGATATATGAGGGATTATCCCGTAGAAAAATATATGCGCGACGCAAAGATAACCCAGATATACGAAGGTACAAACCAGATACAGCGCAGTGTTATCGCTAATGCGCTGATAAAAGGATTGGTTAAGAAGCGATAGGCGGTGGCATGAACATAATTGTTTGCATAAAACAGGTACCGGATACCACTGACGTAAAAATAGACCCCGCTACCAATACTCTTATACGCGAAGGCGTAGCTTCTATCATAAATCCTTTCGATACCTATGCCATAGAAGAAGCCGTCAGGCTTAAAGAGAAATTTGGCGGAAAGGTCATAGTTCTTACTATGGGCCCGCCGCAGGCGGTAGCGGCGCTCAAAGAAGCGATCTCGGTCGGGGTCGATGAAGCCATTCTTCTTTCCGATAGGGCCTTTGCCGGCAGCGATACCCTTGCTACGAGCTATGCCCTTGCCAGCGGTATCAAAAAGATAGGCAGTTTTGATATAATACTCTGCGGCAAGCAGGCATCCGACGGTGACACGGCGCAGGTGGGGCCCGGCATATCCACTCATCTCGATATACCGCAAGTTACCTATGTAAAAAAGATAGAAGAGATAACGAACGGCAAGGCCAGAGTAGAGCGGATGGTCGAGGAAGGTTATGAGATAATAGAAACACCGCTACCCTGCCTCATGACCGTGGTAAAAGAGATAAATGAACCGCGGCTTCCCTCGCTGAAGGGCAAGATGAAGGCCAATAAGGCAGAGATAATCACATGGACGTCTCAAGATCTGGGGCTCGAGCCTTTGCGGGTGGGATTAAACGGCTCACCGACAAAGGTCGTTAAAATATTTACACCTCCGGCGCGCGCGGGGGGCCAGATGTTGAAGGGCGAACCGCATGAAGTAGCAAATAAATTGGCAGAATTGCTAAAAAATGATGTAATATAAAAGATCTTTCTAAATGAATTCACGCGACAGAATAAAGAAAACCTTGAGTTTTGAAGTGCCGGACACGCTCGGCATTGCGGACGATTTTACGGAAGTCACGATAAAAAAGTGGCGTGATCGCGGCAAGCTGCCCAAGGATGTTAAGGCGGAAGAATATTTCGGTTTTGACATACGCCTTTTCGGTTTCAACCAGGATTTTGACCCTGCGTCCAAGAATAAGATAACGACGGAACGCTTTGCGAGGCCGAGCACGGGTGAGGCTCTGGCAGATACTTATATGGAGGCCGAATCCGGCGAGAGATTTCTGGCTCTATCCTGCGTTGAGCCGTTTGAGCATATATCCAGCATATTTGGAAGGGAAAAAGTGTTGACCATGATGGCGGAAGATGCCGGCAAGGCCGCCGATATGTTTGCAAAATCCGCCGAGTTTACACTTAAGCTATGTCAGCTGGTGCTGGATAAGGGTTACAAATTTGACGGCGCGTGGCTGTGGGGGGACATGGGGTGTAAAGCAGGCCTTATTTTTTCTACGGATTATTATAATGCTTTTCTCTTTGATTTGCATAAGGAGTTCTGCGATTTTTTCGCCAAAAAGAACCTGCCTGTAATTTTTCATTCTGACGGAAACATAGGCGAACTTATACCCCGCCTCATAAAAGCGGGCGTGCGGGCGTTGGAGCCGCTTGAAAGCGATGTAGATATGGATCTCTTCCGGCTTAAAACTGAATACGGCAGGGATTTAGTCCTTTTTGGCGGCATAGATGAAAAGGCTTTTATCAGCGCGGATAACGTGGAAAACGAAATCAAGACGAAATTGAACGGTCTCATGAAGGGCGGCGGATATATATACCA
>JAHIPI010000040.1 GCA_018894435.1 Candidatus Omnitrophota bacterium
CATTCATGAGGATTTTTGGTCCTCCTACGATTTTAATCAGTTGGCATAGAGGTGGAGATATTGGATACTTCGCACAAATACGAACTTTCACGTGGCCGTATAGTTGGAAAGGTTGGGCAGGGGGTATATTAATGGGGGCTGGAGGAGTCATGATAGCAGGCTCTTACTATTTCCCACCCATGCTTCCATATGGGGTGTGGGCCTTTGTAACAGGTGCGGGATTTTCTATAACAGATTTAATACAAGGTATTAATGAAGCTTTTCAGACGGGTTCTGACATAGGCGGCATGATAAACGATGTAAATAAAGAAGAGTGGGAGGAAATAGACGGATTGCGTTGATAGCTAATAATAAAAAGGAGAAATTTATGAACCTTAGTGAATCAGAAAAAGAGTTTTTAAAGAAACGCCCAAGTGCTATAAAAATATATGGAACATTAACTTTTTTGATCATCCTCTTTGGCGTCGTTTATTTTTACTTAATTTTTAATAAATTTATTCCAGCATATACAAAATTATTTGAGAAAGCTCCTCAGGTCAAGGAATTTATCGAGACAGGTATGATTAGCTTAGCACGTATGAACTTAATATGGATATCTATTTTATGCGGCGTTATAATTGGCAGTTTCTTCGCACAACTTAAAATGGATAAAATCCTTAGAAAAATCGTCAGCGATAAATAACAAATAACTAGACACGCTACCTTGCGATATTTGATGCACAACCGCCATTGTACCCCTGAGCAGTTAGTTTCCTATTAATAGAAATAGGGGGCGGGTTTTCACGTCGCAGAGCCGATACCTCTTAACGTTTGTTAAGCGAACTCGTAATACTTATTTCCGACGAGTTTTAAGCACAAAAAGCACTGAAACACGCCGATATAATTCTGAAACTGGCTTTTTAAGGACACTCTCCGACGAGACGTATTTAACATAATGACGGATTGTCGGACATAGATTTAAAAGTTGTGGCAAATAGTTAGCTGCGACTTGACGACGCTATAACTATATAACTAGAAACGCTTTCCAATTCAATCGGGAACTGCTCCCGCGCCACACAGGAAGGTGTGCTTCATAGCCAACCATTTCAGGGTCCTCCTCATCAAATAGCTTTAGTTTAGCAAATGATATTGCCATAAGGTATATACCATAAATATACCATAATTTCTTGACAACAGACCCCTCTTGTGCTATCCTAACAAGCCATAAAAATGATTAAGGATAATCTTAACAGCGTCTGTGAAAGAATCAAGCAAGCGGCTTTGCGTTCTGGCCGAAGAGCCGAGGATATCGTATTGGTTTGCGTTGTTAAAGAGGCGGATACGGAAGACGTGCGCGAAGCAGCCGCGAACGGCGTTACCGATATAGGCGAAAATACTGTCCAGGCCGCTTTATCAAAATATGAATCGCTCGGCGATGCGGCAAATCTGCGCTGGCACTTCATAGGCCATCTTCAGACAAATAAAGCAAAATCCGCCGTAAAGGTATTCGACCTCATCCATTCTGTAGACAGCGTTTATCTGGCAGAAGAGATACAGAAAGAAGCCCAGAAGATAGATAAGGTGCAGAGCATACTGTTACAGTTCAATGTATCCGGCGAAGAAACGAAATATGGCCTACGGCCGGAAGCCGCTAAAGATGTTTTGTTTGCAATCAGCGGCATGAAGAACATAGCGCTTGAGGGCTTGATGGCTATAGCGCCTTATTCCGAAGATGCGGAAAGTTCGAGGCGGTATTTTAAGCAGTTGAGGGGTCTCGGTGACGCGTTAGCCGGATTCAATTCCGAGAACATTTCTCTCAAGCACCTTTCAATGGGGATGTCCGGCGATTTTGAGGTCGCCATCGAAGAAGGCGCTGATATTGTACGAATCGGCTCAGCCATATTCTCCGCCAAAGGCGGAAAAGGAAAATGACATGGAAAGAGAAAGAAAGATAGGCATATTGGGTTGCGGCAATATGGGCGAGGCTATTGCCAAAGGCACTATATTTTCCGGCCTTGTAAATGCGGGGAGCCTTTATTTATATGATATTGACAAAGATAAAGCGAGGCATGTCGGCGAATGTCTGGATGCCAATATCTCAAATTCTTCTGAAGAGCTGTGCAATGAATGCAGTGTCATTGTCCTTGCGGTAAAACCGCAGGATGTGGAAGAGGTATTGAAAGAGGTCAACCACGCTATAAACCCTTCGAAGCTATTGGTGTCTATAGCAGCCGGTTTTACCATTAATAAGATAAAGAAATTTATTAACGATAAGGTGGGGGTTATCCGCGTTATGCCCAATATGGCTCTTTCTGTCAATGCCAGCGCCTCCGCCATATGCCGCGATGATTGCGTTACAACGGAAGATATGAAATTCGTCAAAACGCTTTTTACGGCTACAGGCGAAGTTGTAGAGGTAGAGGAAAAGTTTATGGACGCGGTTACGGCCATTTCAGGCAGCGGCCCCGCCTACTTTTTCTATCTGACAGAGATACTTGAGCGCTGCGCAATAGAGATGGGCATAGAGAAAGAGAAAGCGAAATTGCTCGCTGTTAAGACTGCGCTCGGGAGCGCACTTTTGCTTGCCGACAGCGATTCACAGGCGGAATCGCTTAGGAAGCGCGTTACCTCAAAAGGCGGGACTACCGAGGCGGCATTTAAATATTTCGCCGAAAAAGGCTTGGAAAATATACTTAAAGGCGGCATAGAAGCGGCGCGAAAACGCGCCAAGGAATTGAGTGAGGGCTGACAATGTTTATACTGGGAAATTTTTTTATAGCGGTTGCAAAGGTTTTGGACATAATAATTCCACTTGCCTACTGGCTTATCGTAATAAGGGCTGTTTTGAGCTGGTTTAGCCCTGATCCCTATAATTTCCTTGTGCAGCTTTTATACAAGACTACAGAACCGATTTTGACGCCGTTTCGGCGCATAATGCCTGCTTACAGTGTCGGGCTGGATATATCGCCTATTTTAGCTATTTTGGCTTTGGTATTTTTGCGATATTTTCTTGTGACGACGCTATATCAGCTTGGCCGGCATTTTGGTGGTATGTGAGAATAGAAATATAGGAGGCGAGGATGTCAAAAATAGGCATTATAGGCGGCAGCGGCTTATATGACATAGAAGGCATCAAAAATAAGAAGATGAAGAAGCTTTCCACGCCCTTCGGAGAGCCGTCAGATGAGTATATGCTGGGAGAATTAGAGGGAAAGGAAGTCGTCTTTCTGCCGAGGCATAATAGGAGCCATAGCGTGCTTCCCACCGATCTCAATTACCGCGCGAATATATATGGGATGAAGAAACTGGGCGTAGAAAGGATAATATCCATAAGCGCTGTCGGGAGCCTCAGGGAGAACCTGAAACCGCTTGATATGGTAGTGCCCGACCAGTTTGTGGACAGGACCAATCAGGCGAGGCGTTCTACCTTTTTTGGGGACGGAATAGTAGCCCATGTATCGTTCGCGGATCCCGTCTGCCGCAATTTATGCGATGTCGTGTATAACGCGGGAAAAAAATGCGGCGCCGCTGTACATAAGGGCGGCACTTATATCAATATGGAAGGCCCGCCGTTTTCTACCCGGGCAGAATCGATTCTCTATAGAAGTTGGGGTATGGATATAATAGGTATGACGAATATGGCCGAGGCCAAACTTGCCAGAGAAGCGGAGATGTGTTTCGCGACGCTTGCCATGGTAACGGATTATGATTGCTGGTACGCCAAAGGCCACGAAGACGTGAACATGGACATGGTAATAAATAATATGAAGAAGAACGTTGAGATGGCAAAGGCTATCATAAAAAAGATAGTGAGCGATATGCCGGAGGCCCGGGAGTGCGAATGCGGATCAAGCCTTAAACACGCCATAGTAACGCCTAATGATATAATTCCGGCCGATACGAAGGCGAAACTGGATATAATCATAGGGAAGTATATAAAATAAAAATATGGATTACAAAGATACCATAAATCTGCCGAATACGAATTTTCCAATGAAAGCGAATCTTCCGGGCCGCGAGCCCGAGATGCTGAAGGCCTGGGAGGATATGCGTATATACGGCCGCATTATGGAAAGAAGAAAGTCCGCCGGCAAAAAATATATCCTTCACGACGGCCCGCCTTACTCTAACGGCGATATACATATGGGCCATGCTCTAAATAAGATCCTGAAGGATATAGTCGTAAAATTTAATACGATGGCGGGATGTGAGGTGCCGTTTATCCCGGGCTGGGATTGTCACGGCCTTCCGGTAGAGCACCAGCTGATGAAGAACTTGAAGATAGAAAAGACTGACATGCCGCAGGTAGAGTTCCGCGAAAAGGCGCGCGATTTCGCGCTTAAATACGTTAATATTCAAAAAGAAGAGTTTAAACGGCTTGGCATATTTGGCGATTGGGAAAATCCTTATCTTACGCTGAATCCTAAATACGAAGCGGCCATAGTGAGGTCATTCGCGAAATTGGTAGAGAAAGGATATGTATATAAGGCATTAAAGCCGGTCAACTGGTGTTTTAAGTGCGAGACTGCCCTTGCCGAGGCGGAAGTGGAATACGAGTCGCACACATCAGTGTCAGTTTTTGTGAAGTTTAAACTTAAAGACGTTGATAAGTTTAAAAAGATGGCTGATAAAACTCCGGTCAACGAGATAAAGAAAGATATATACGTATTGATATGGACTACTACCCCGTGGACGCTCCTCGCCAATGTAGCGATCGCGCTTTCGTCGTCAATGAAGTATGTCCTTATACAAAGCGGAGATAGTTATCTTATACTCGCGGAAGAATTACTTGATGCGGTCAGCAAAAAAGCCGGCCTGCGCGATACTAAAGTGCTCGCTTCATTTTACGGAAAAGAGGCGGAGGGGCTCAGTTGCGCCCACCCGTTTATAGATAGAGATTCAAAAATAGTACTAGCAGATTACGTTTCACACGAAGAAGGCTCGGGCTGCGTACACACCGCTCCCGGACACGGCGCGGATGACTACGCGACCGGGAAAAAATATAACCTGCCTACTATCATGCCGGTAGATTCCAAGGGAAGGTTTGATGATACTGCCGGTGAGTTTGCGAAGATGCATGTCTTTTCAGCAAACGAAAAGATAATAGATAAATTAAAGAAGATAGGCGCACTGCTTTATACCGAGCCGATAAATCACACTTATCCCCATTGCTGGAGATGTAAGAACCCCATCATATTCAGAGCGACTGCGCAATATTTTATAAATGTGGATCACGAAGGGCTGCGAGAGAAATCAAGCGCGGATATTGAGAACAATGTAAAGTGGCTGCCGCCTGCCGGCAAAGAGAGGATATCGGCAATGGTAAAAGCGAGGCCTGATTGGTGCCTTTCGAGGCAAAGATTATGGGGCGTGCCGATCACAGCCTTTTATTGCGCTTCCTGCGAAGAGTTGATTTTAAATGAGTTGCTGATACGCCATGCAGCGGACATATTTGAGAAGGAAGGTTCCAATGCCTGGTTCGCCAAAGACGTCAAAGACCTTCTTCCTGAGGGCGTTTCGTGTAAAAAATGCGGGGGTACCACCTTTACAAAAGAGACGGATATATTGGACGTATGGTTCGAATCCGGCGTTAGCCATCAGGCTGTCCTGAAGCCGCGAAACGAATTTCCCTGCGATCTTTATCTTGAGGGAAGCGACCAACATCGCGGATGGTTTCAATCATCTCTCCTTTCCGCAATAGCCATAGATGGTGTACCGCCGTATAAAATGGTACTTACTCACGGTTTTGTCGTTGACGGCGAGGGGAAGAAGATGTCAAAGTCCCTCGGCAACGTAATATCCCCCGAAGAGGTGATGAAAAAATACGGCGCTGACATACTGCGTATATGGGTTGCCTCGTGCGATTATAGCGATGATGTCCGCCTGTCCGGCGTAATATTGGAGCGCCTGGCGGAGGCATATAGGAAGATAAGGAATACCTGCAGGTTTATATTGGGAAATCTAAGCGATTTTGATCCTGCAAAAGATGTCGTCTCGATAGAAAAATGGTCCGAGAACGACAAATGGGCGCTCGGGAGGACATTGTGGCTCTTGGAATCGGCCGAATACAATTTTAGGCAATTTACGTTTCATAAAGCGTTCAGCGCTATTTACAATTTCTGCGTAGTGGACATGTCATCCATATATCTTGATGTTTTGAAAGATACTTTATATACTGCGGGGAAGAATTCAATTAGAAGGCGCAGCGCCCAGAGCTGCCTTTTTGAAATAATAAATATCCTTACGAGGGTCATGGCGCCTATCCTGGCATATACTTCTGATGAAGTCTGGAGATGTATCCCACGCCATAAAGGGGAGGAAAGTATTCATCTTGAAGATTGGCCGGATCTCTTATCTCTGAAGACGGCGCTGAGTCGCCAATTCAGCGAAAAAGATATGAAATTATGGAATGAAAAATTACTGCCGTTAAGAGGAGGTGTTTTAAAAGAGCTTGAGGAAGCAAGGACTAAAGGCCTTATAGGCAGTTCCCTTGAGGCTAAGGTCATTTTGTATAGCAGTGAAAAAGACTGGCAAGAGCTTTTAGATGCGAAGAAACATATTCTTGCTCCGCTTTTTATAGTTTCTTCAGCTGAGATCTCAAAAGAATCCCCCGAATGCGGAAAGGCCGCCGAGGGTATTCCGGTAGATATTTCGGTTAAAGCGGCGGACGGCGAAAAATGCCAAAGATGCTGGAATTACTCCGCGACAGTCGGTTCGAGCAAGGAACATCTCACTCTTTGCGCCAAATGCATGGAGGCGGTGAATAGCCCGCTTCTAAATAAGAAAGGATAAGTTTGATGAAGAAGCCGGAAATGGAAAAATTTAAAAAGTTACTGCTCAAAAAAAGAGATGAGTTGATGGTAGATGTCAACCACATTACCGAAGACACCCGCAAAAACTCGCAAAAAGAAGCCTCGGGGGACCTCTCGGCTTACAGCCTGCATATGGCTGATATGGCATCCGATAATTATGACCGCGAGTTTTCTCTTAAGCTGGCCTCCGGCGAACGCAACACGCTCTTGGATATTGACGATGCCCTAAAGAGAATAAAGGATGAGAGTTACGGTACATGTATGTCGTGCGGCAAGAAGATTTCCAAAAAACGCCTTACGGCAGTTCCGCACGCAAAGCTTTGCATGGCATGCAAGCGGAAGGAAGAGGCGAAATAGTGAAGTTACGCGCCGCCTTAATAGCCGGCCTTTTGGTGGCAGTTGACCAACTGACTAAATTTTGGGCATCGATGCACTTGGAGTTGAATAATACCCGACCGCTTCTTAAAAACGTACTTCACCTTACTTTAGTGCGTAACAGCGGCGCCGCCTTCGGTTTTTTTAAAGAGAGGGCCGCTGTATTTATCTTCATCTCAGTTGTTGCTATACTTCTCATACTTTTTTATGCAAAAAGATTTGAGCGCAATTATCGTTTCGCGCGGACAGGGCTGCTTTTAATACTTGCAGGTACCATAGGGAATCTGATAGACAGAATCAGGTTCGGATATGTTGTCGATTTTATAGATTTGAGGATCTGGCCGGTCTTTAATTTTGCCGACATATTTATATCACTAGGCGGATTGCTCTTGATATGTCATATTCTGGTATTCGGCAGGGACAAGCAGCATATTAAACCCTAAAGGCTGTATGCACCCGATATTATTCCAAATAGGTAATTTTAAAATCTATTCCTACGGCGTAATGGTCGCCTTGGGGTTTTTGGCAGCGGTCTATCTGACGGCCGAAGAAGCAAAAAGAAGAGGTATAAAGCGGGAAAACATTTTAGATATATACCTTTACGCCATTATCTTTGGCATCATAGGCGCAAGAGCGCTCCATGTCATTTTAGAAATGGATTATTATTTCAAGTACCCGCTTGAAGTGATAATGATAAATCACGGAGGCCTCGCGTTTCAGGGCGGCCTGATTGCGGGTATTTCGGCGGCGTGCTTTGTTATATCAAGAAGACGCCTTCCTTTATTAAAGACGGCGGACATGATGGTGCCTTATGTTGCCCTGGCGCAGTCCATAGGCAGAATAGGATGCTTCCTAAACGGCTGTTGCTATGGGGTGGCCTCCGATTCTTTTTTTGCCGTAGCTTTTTCCGGCCAGGGCGAGTGCGAGCATCCGGTGCAGGTTTACCTTTCTGTGTGCTTTCTCGCCATATTTGTAATACTGAAAAAAATCTATGAAAATAACAAAATAGACGGCGTAGTTTTTGCGCTTTATCTGGCAATGTTTTCGATCGTAAGTTTCTTTGTGGATTTTTTAAGGGGCGATCTCGCCGTAGTATTTCTTAACTTCAGGGTATCGCAGATTATTTCGCTGGCGATATTAATCATTTCACTAATAATGCTGGTTTCTTTAAAATGGAAAACTATACGTTCGCGGTAGATCTTGGCGGCGCCGGCGCGAGACTGGATAAGTATCTGGTTGAACGCTTTCCGAAATTTATGTCCAGGACGCACATACAGCGGCTCATAACCGATAAAAAAGTCCTTGTAAACGGGAGTCCCAGGAATAACCATTACAAGTTGGAAAAAGGTGATTTTATAGAAGTGGAAGTGCCTAAAGCGCGGAAACTAGATATAAAAGCCGAAAATATCCCGCTCAAGATCATATATGAAGACGCGAGATTGATGGTCGTGGATAAGCCCGCGGGCATGGTGACCCATCCGGCGCCGGGAAATTATACGGGCACGCTGGTAAACGCGCTTTTGAATCATACTAAAAATCTTTCATTTTCATCGGAGATGAAGCCGGGCATCGTCCACAGGCTCGACAAGGATACGTCGGGGCTTATGATAGTGGCGAAAGACGAGTCGTCTCATGCGTTTTTAGCCAGACAATTCAATAAGCGTACCACCGATAAGAGGTATACGGCAGTTGTGGAAGGCGTGGTGGAGCTTGATAACGGCATAATATCTGAGCCGATAGGCCGCCACCCGCGCGACAGAAAAAAAATGTCCGTGAGATTATCGGAGTCGAGGCAGGCAGTTACGCGATACAAAGTTTTGGAGCGTTTTATGAATAGCAGCCTTTTAGAGGTGAGGCCAGAGACCGGCAGGACTCATCAGATACGCGTCCACATGGCATATATAGGCCATCCTATTATTGGCGATGCTACCTACGGCTCAAAAAAATCCGGCGATCTAATGGGCCGCCAGGCGCTTCACGCATCCAGCATATCGGTTTTTCATCCGGATACAAAGGAAGTAATGAAATTTGAGTCGAAGCTGCCTGAAGATATGAAAAAGTTGATTGTAAAATTAAGAATGAAGTAGTTGCTTTTTTAAAAACATATGGTATAATTATACAAATAACATTTTAAGGATGGCTCTTATGAATAAAGATATAAAGTCGTTAGGTGTCGTTGTGTTCGCGGCGGTATTTCTATTCAGCACTGTAGTCGCCTCGCTTTTGTTTATAGGCGAAAGAAATTCAAAGCTCTTTCTCCAGAATGAGTTGGCCGAGGTGATGAAGGCCAAGAAGAAATTATCGTTTGAACTTGATGAGGTAAAAGTCATAAAAAGCGATCTGGAGCTTAAGCTAAGCGCCCTTGAGGCGCAGGCCAAGATGCTCGGAGATAGTTACGAGAAGGAAAAAGCGCAAGGCGAAACCATCAAGCGCGAACTCAGTAAAAAGGACAGCGAAATTGCCGGCATAAAAAACCAGCTGGATAGCGCTAAGAATGAAAAAGAGAACCTTCAATCAACGCTCGATGAAGAAAAGCTTAAATATAGCCAATTGAGAGAACGAGTTGACAAGCTTGTAGCAGTCAAAGATGAACTTGAGAATAAAATAAAGGAGATTGTAGGCAAACAGGGTGTCGAACTTGAGCGCATTGTGGTGAAAGAAGAAGGCGAGCTTGAAGGGAAGGTCCTCGTAGTAAATAAGGAATACAATTTCATAGTTACGAACGCCGGGTCTGACGACGATATAATCTTAGGTGATATTATCACGGTCTTTAGGGACGGCAAGTATGTGGGGGAAGCTCAGGTAGAGAAGATATACGATACTATGTCCGCCGCGACCATAGTGAAAGAGACGAAACCCGGGGCTATTCAGGTGAATGACAAGGTGGTGGTAAGGCCGAAATAAAATTTTCTCGAATAGTATTTTTATTGTGGGCCGGGTTAAATAGCCCGGCCCGTTTAGTTTGCATAAGGTGTAATGTGGCATGAAAAAGAATTCGGAAAAAATAAGACCTGCAAAAAGAATAGAGGGCGAGATACGCGTCCCCGGTGATAAGTCTATATCTCACAGGGCCGTAATGCTCAATGCTATAAGTAAAGGCGAGAGCGTGATAAAGAACTTTCTTATGGCAGGGGATTGCATAGCCACCATAAACGCCTTTAAGGAAATGGGCGTCTCTATAGATACAGGCGATGTGGTCAGAGTAAAAGGTGTAGGGCTAAGGGGGCTAAGGCAACCCAAGAAAGAACTTTACCTTGGTAATTCAGGGACATCAATGCGCCTTTTGCTTGGCATACTTGCGGGGCAAAATTTCGAGGCGGTGCTATCCGGAGACGAATCGTTGAGTATGCGTCCCATGAAGAGAATTACAGAGCCGCTTCGCCGCATGGGGGCATGTATTGAGGGAAAAGGCGGAGCCAATTTGGCGCCCTTAAAAATACGGGGCGGCGCTCTTCGGGCGATAGCGTATGATTCGCCCCTCGCAAGCGCCCAAGTCAAATCCGCTATTTTACTTGCGGGCCTTTATGCCGATGGTATAACGACAGTGCGTGAGCCGATGAAATCGCGCGACCATACCGAGCGCATGCTTAAACTTTTGGGTGCAGATCTTGAGGTAAGCGGCCTTAAGGTTTCTATAAAGAGAAGTGAGCTTACGGCAAAGGATATAAGTGTCCCCGGCGATATTTCCGGCGCCGCTTTCTTTATTGTGGCGGCATTACTTCTTGCCGGCTCTAAGATCACTATTAGAAGAGTAGGGATGAACGAAACGCGCATCGGCATCATTGATATCCTTAGGCGCATGGGCGCCGATATAGAAGTAAATTTATTGGAAGATAGCGGTGAGCCCGTTTGTGATATAACCGTTTCGGCAAGCAGTCTAAAAGCAACGGTTGTGGAAAAGGAAGAGGTGCCGCGCGCCATAGATGAGTTACCGGTACTTATGGTAGCGGCCGCGTTCGCAAAAGGGACTACTGTAATAAATGGAGCGGGCGAGTTGAGGGTAAAGGAGACGGACAGAATAGGCTCTATGCAGAAAAATCTCGTCAAGATGGGCGGTGTCGTAAAGTCTGAAGGCGAGAATATCATTATAGAAGGAATGCACGCCCTAAGGGGCGCGGAGCTCATCAGTTTTGGCGATCATCGCACAGCCATGGCAATGGCCGTTGCGGCGCTTGGCTCCTCCGGCGAGAGCATAATAAACGATACGGCGTGCGTGGCCACCTCGTTCCCGGAATTTTTTAATATCCTAAAAGCCGCGGCAGTCAGCAAATAGATTGACACAACTAACGTCTTTTGCTATAATCATTTAGCGTTCGTTCTCTCATATTCGGTAATTTAACCCTGAAAACCTATTGCGAGGGTAGTCATGAAGGAAAAGGTAAAAAAGATCGCGGATAAACTCATAAGAATATTTAATTATTTTTTCGCATTTTTCTCAAATGATATGGGGATAGATTTAGGCACAGCCACGACCCTCGTCTTTGTAAAAGGCCAGGGTATTGTTTTGTGCGAGCCTTCCGTAGTGGCGGTCGAAAAAGGCACATCCAGAGTGCTAGCCGTAGGCGAAGAGGCGAAGCGCATGCTTGGAAGGACCCCCGGCAACATAGTCGCAATAAGGCCGATGAGAGACGGCGTCATAGCGGATTTTGAGATAACCGAGAGCATGCTTCGCCATTTCATAAAGAAGGCGCACAGCTCAAAGAAGTTTTTTGTCAAGCCGCGAATGGTCATCGCAATACCTTCCGGCATTACCGAAGTTGAGAAGAGGGCGGTTAAAGATTCTGCGCTTCATGCAGGCGCAAGGGAAGTTTATATGGTAGAAGAGCCCATAGCCGCCGCCATCGGCGTAGGATTGCCTATACAGGAACCCGCGGGAAATATGATCATTGATATAGGAGGCGGGACGACAGAAATAGCCGTTATATCATTGGCCGGTATCGTGTTTTCGCGGAGCATACGCATAGGCGGCGATGAGATGGATCAGGCGATAATCGATTACCTGAAAAAGACGTATAATTTGATGATCGGCGAGCGGACATCCGAGGATATAAAGATCAAGATCGGCTCAGCATTTCCCCTGGAAGAAGAATTAACAATGGAAGTCCGCGGCCGCGACCTTGTAGCCGGACTTCCCAAGATGATAACCATATCTAGCGAAGAGATACGAGAAGCGCTTGCCGAACCCATTGCCCAGATCGTCGAATCGGTAAGGATAACCCTAGAGAGAACGCCGCCCGAACTTTCCGCGGATTTGATAGAGAGGGGAATAGTCATGGCAGGAGGCGGTTCTCTCCTTAAGGGGCTGCCGAAACTCTTGTCGGAAGAGACCGGGTTACCCGTGCATCTTTCGGAAGACCCTCTGACAGCCGTTGCAATGGGCACAGGAAAAGTCTTAGGCGAAATCAAATACCTCAGGGCGGTAACTACCGGCCTGCGCCAGATAGAACAACAGCAATAATCGGAATAGTAATTTAAAGTGATTAAGCCCAGGATAATCATCGTAATAGCATTGCTTGCGATTTTTATCTGGACAATGTTCGCGCCCCCGCCCATCCTCGTACGCCTTAAAATGAACCTGGCGAATATTGCCAGGTTGCCGTTAAAAATGGTAAGCGCCTCTGTAAATTCCATCAGTAAAATCTCAAAATTCTTCTATTTAGATAATGAAAAGACGGAACTTAAGCGTAAGGTTTTTTCACTTGAGCGTAAACTTATAGAATTGCGTGAAGTATCTATTGAGAACAAGCGCCTCAAAGACCTCCTTTCCCTGAAATCCCAAGTAGCAAAGAATTCTGTCGCGGCAGCGGTAATAGGCAGAGATCCAAATAACTGGGCATCCGTGATTTTTATAGACAAAGGCAGGAATAACGGCATAGTAAAAGATATGGCTGTAGTTTCAAGCCAGGGCTTGGTCGGCCGCGTAAGGGAGGTAGGGAAAAACTTGAGTAAAGTCCTGCTTATCAATGATGTGGATTCCAAGGTAGCGGGCCTCTTGCAACGATCCAGAGAACAGGGGCTTCTAGTAGGCACTCCGGAGGGGAGATGTAAAATCATCTATCTTTCCCTGGAAGCCGATATTAATAAAAATGATGTGGTAATTACGTCGGGAAGCGGCAGCATATATCCTAAGGGCATGCTTATAGGCGAAGTGGTATCTGTAGCAAAAGAAAAAGGCACACTATATAAATATGCCGTAGTGAAGCCGTATGCGGAACTTTCAAAGCTGGAAGAAGTGATATGTATAAAATAAATCGCCTGCGGGACTACAGCCTCATACTGCTGGCATTTTTTTTGCAGGTTTCACTCGCCAATTCCTTAAGCTTATTCGGAGCGAAACCCAGCTTCCCGATAATTTTGGCGGTATTTTTCGCGCTTTTTACCGATGAGCGGTACGGATTCGAGACCGCTTTTTTTGCCGGCATTCTTTTAGATATATTTTCCCTCCGCCTTTTCGGACTGAATACCATTCTCTTTTCCATCGTCGGTTACTTTATAGGTAGATTCAATACGAAGATCTACAGAGAAAGTATGGCCACTCACGCTATACTGATTTTTCTTTCAACGATTTTTATCCTCTCCGCATATCGTTTTTTTCTTTGTCTTGAAAACCGTTTTTTGCTTTCAAACCTGTCTTTTAGTTTTGTATTCAGCCCATCGACATTTTTGTCGGCAATATATAATTCTTTTCTGGGGATCCTAATTTATACGTTTCTCTCTAGGGTATTTAATCTGGGCGAGACCAGCATACTATGATTATAAGTTTTATCCGAAAAATTATAATAGCGTTATTTAGCGTCCTAATTGTGTATCTATTTTATATGCAGTGTGTCCGGGGCGAATATTATCAAGACTTGGCAAAGATGAACAGGATCCGCCTATTGCCGCTTTCCGGGCCGCGCGGGAATATATATGACCGTGATGGAAACCTGCTTGCAGGAAACCGGCTTGCGTTTGATTGCGTAGTCATGCCGCAGGAGTTTTATCCGGACCATAAGGCGCTTGAGGAATTGGGGAGATTGCTGAATAAGTCCGCGAGCGTACTCAAAGACGAGATAAGGGAAAATACCATTGCGCCTTTTGTACCGATGGTAATAAAAGATGATGTGGCGAAGGAGCTGGCGATAGCTATTTCGGAAAAAAGTCTGGATCTGCCGGGGTTATTGATTCAGACGCGTTCCGTCAGGTATTATCCGCATAAAAATATGGGTTCGCATGTCATAGGCTATCTGGGGAAAATCAACGAGGATGAATTGTACGCGCTGAGCGATTACGGCTACAAAGCGATGGATCATGTGGGAAGGGGCGGCCTGGAATCATTTTATGATAGCTACCTAAAAGGCGAAGAAGGCGGGATCCAGGCCGAGGTCGATTCGCGCGGAAGGGAATTGAGACAGCTTGGCATCAAAGAGCCGGAGAAGGGCAAGGACATAACTACGACCATAGACCTGGAATTGGAGGCACACATAGATTCCCTTATGGAGGGCGAGCGAGGCGCTGCGATTGTCATGAGCTCCGAAACAGGAGAGATCCTGGCGCTTGTCAGTAAGCCGGATTTCGATCCCAATATATTTGTCTCTGCGCTGAAACCCGATTCTATAAAGATTTTGCTCGGAAGAAGCGATTACCCCATGATAGATAGGGCAATATCCGGCGCATATCCTCCGGGTTCAGTATTTAAATTGGTCACAAGTTCCGCGGCTCTTGATATGAAACGCATGAGCCTGCACGATCAATTGAACTGCCCTGGGTTCTACATGCTCGGCAAATGGAGATTTAATTGCTGGAAAGATGACGGCCATGGCACCGAAACTATAATCGACGGCATAAAGAATTCTTGTAATGTCTTTTTTTATCAGGTTGGCCGCAAGGCCGGAGTAGACGGCTTGGCTGCTTATGCCGTAAAATACGGAATGGGAAGAAATTCCGGCATAGATCTGCCTTACGAAAGTGCTGGTACGGTTCCGACGCGGGCGTGGAAACTATACAGGATGAGGCAGAGTTGGTTTGAGGGCGATACTGTAAATTATGCCATAGGCCAGGGGTACCTTCTTGTTACGCCTATACAGATACTCAGGATGACAAACGCCGTAGGGACCGAGGGTATTCTGGTAAAGCCGTTTTTAGTGAGAAAGATAGGCGGCCTTGAGGTGAAAGGGGCGGAAAGAAGGCGGCTTGATATTTCAAAAGAGACTTTCAGGACAATCAAAGAAGGTATGAAAAGGGCCGTTGATGATCCCAGCGGGACCGCTAAGGCGGCGAGGGCGAAAGGCTTGAGTGTCGCCGGTAAAACGGGGACAGCGGAAGCCGGCCCTAAGGGCACCCATGCTTGGTTTACCGGATTTTCGCCCGCAGATAAACCGCAATTTTCATTAGTGGTGTTTTTGGAATACGGCGGCAAGGGCGGCGACAAACCGGCCAAGATGGCCTCCAGTATCTTCGCAAAATTGAAAGAATTAGGTTATTTGTAAAACATGTACAGGATAAATTACAGGAAAAATTTTGACCTTTTTTTAATAATATTACCGCTTATTATAGTTTCGGCGGGGCTTCTTTTCCTTTATAGCGCTTCGCACGGAATATATGAGTCTAATGGCACGAATTTTGCTCATCGCCAGGCCATGTGGCTCTTAGCGGGCATTGTTATGCTCGTAATCATAGTCAATATGGATTTCCGCCGCATATTGGACTGGTCGTATCTCTGTTATGGTATTATGGCCCTGATGCTCTTAGTGCTCCTTTTTGCGGGCGGCGCGCGCATGGGTGCAAAAAGGTGGTTCAGCATAGGATGGCTTACTTTTCAGCCATCCGAATTCGCAAAGATAATACTCATAATGGTATTGGCGTTTTATATCGGAAATAACAGGCACGCTATCCGGACAATAAAAGGGCTTATCACGCCGTTTCTATTGGCCGGCGTCCTTTTTTTATTGATAATTAAAGAGCCGGACCTTGGGAGCGCTCTCATATTGCTCGCGATATTATTTATCATGCTTCTCGTCTCTGAGATGCCGGTAAAATATATGGCTGGATTGGTCATAGCCGGCGTTGCCTCTTCGCCATTTTTGTGGAATTTTCTTAAGGAATACCAGAAAAGGCGGTTGCTCGTATTCATAAATCCCAATATGGATCCGCTCGGAGCGGGGTACACTATAATACAGTCGAAAATAGCGATAGGTTCCGGCGGATTGTTCGGCCGCGGCTTTTTAGGCGGGACGCAGAATCAGCTTAATTTTCTGCCGGAGAGCCATACCGACTTCATATTTGCCGTAATAGGCGAAGAATGGGGATTTGCCGGCGTGCTCCTGGTCGTATTTTTATTTGTGTTTCTCATAAGCCGCATCCTTTCGGTAGCCGAAAGGACGAACGATTTCTACGGTAAATTAGTCGTAATGGGCGTAGCCGGTATGCTGGCATTTCAGGTGATCGTCAATATAGCTATGACAGTGGGCCTTATGCCGGTGGTGGGCATACCGCTGCCATTTGTAAGCTATGGCGGCTCAAGCCTGATTATGAATTTCATCGCCATCGCGTTAGTCATAAATATCGATATGCACCGCACCCTTTTTTAATAATATGGATAAAAAATACGAAGAACTGCTGCAATATGTGGAACGGCCGGCGAGATATATCGGCGGCGAAATCAATTCCATAGTCAAAGACTGGGAAAGCGCCGATTTGAAAGTGGCGCTGGCCTTTCCGGATATTTATGACATAGGGATGAGCCATCTCGGCATCAAGATCTTATATCACCTTCTCAACTCCAGAGATAATATTTTGTGCGAAAGAGCATTTGCGCCGTGGCACGATATGGAAAAGTTATTGAGAAGCGAAAACCTACCTCTTGTCAGCCTGGAAAATAATAAGCCCTTATCTGAATTTGATATAGTCGGTTTTTCCCTCGCGCACGAACTCAATTATACAAATTTGTTAAACATGCTTGATATGTCGGGTATTCCGCTTAAAACGCAGGATAGAAACGAGAGCCACCCTTTAATAATAGCCGGAGGCCCGTCAGCATTTAATCCCGAACCGATGGCGGATTTCATAGACCTCTTTTTGATAGGCGACGGCGAAGAAGCGGTTTTGGAAATAGCAGAAAAGTATATTGCCGCAAAGAAAGCGGGAAAAGGCGCGAGGAAGGACCTGTTAAGGGAATTTGCCGGCATAGAAGGAGTATATATTCCGGGCTTTTACAAGGCGTCCTACAAAGAAGGAATATTTTCGGAGCTTATTTCGCTAGAAAAGGATGCCCCGCTTTTCATAAAAAAGAGGACGTCAAAAGACCTGGAGAAATGTTTCTATCCCGCCAGGCAGATAGTTTCATATATTCCATTAGTGCACGATCGCATAAGCCTTGAGATAATGCGCGGATGCCCGCACAGCTGCAGGTTTTGCCAGGCGACCACGATCTATTCGCCCCTCAGGCTGCGTTCTAAAGATTCGATATTAGAAATCTGCAGTAAGACATATTCTTTTACGGGCCATGATGAAATATCGCTCCTCTCGCTTTCTACGGGCGATTATCCCGGCATAGCAGACCTGGCGGCTAAATTGGTATCACGCTTTAAATCCCAAGGGGTAAGCATATCGTTTCCTTCACTGCGCGTCGAAGACAGTATAAAGAGCCTGCCTTCCATTATACAAAAGATAAAAAAGACAGGCCTTACATTTGCCCCGGAAGCCGCGAGCGCCCGACTGCGAAAGTTTATAAACAAGAATATTGATATCGAGAAACTTTTGTCGGCCGCAAAAAGATCGCGCGAACTGGGATGGCGGAAGATAAAATTATATTTTATGATAGGCCTCCCCGGCGAAACAGACGCTGATATAGACGCGATAACGGAGTTAGCTTATGAGATATTGGGCCAGAGAGATAAGGGCGGGATGAGTTTTTTGGAGATAGTTTTGAGCGTATCCTCGTTTATACCTAAAGCGCATACAGCTTTTCAATGGGAAGCGATAGCGCCAAAGGAGGATTTGATGGGAAAAATTTCACGCCTGCGAAGGAATATAAGGACAAAAAAGATAAAATTGAACACCCACGGCGTAGATATGAGTGTTTTAGAAGCGCTTTTTTCCCGCGGCGACAGGAGGCTTGCTTTTCTTGTCGAATCGGCATTTAAGAAAGGCGCGCGTTTTGATAATTGGAAGGATATCTTTGACAATAATACTTGGCAGTCAGCCATAAGGGAATGCGGCGTGGATGTAGAGGCATATTTAAAGGAGCGAAGCTATTCTGAACCTCTTGCCTGGGACCATATAAGTTCGGGGATAAGCAAGGAAGCCCTTATAAAAGATAGTATCTTGGCGCACAAAGATACTGGTTCCCTCGCCTGTGCCCCATAGCCCATATCGCCGTATACATCAATATATTGACAATTATATTAGGATAATGTATACTTGGGAGAACTGCCGAAGCTAACTTAGATCCTTCTCCGCCTTTGGCGGATCAGGATCAATTCGCACTTATAACTTATGTCGCACCCATGAATATCATTGCTCCGTAAGTTATGTGCTCATTGAGGAGCCCTAAAATGGATTTTTTTAAAAAATTATCTCTTATTCCGCGCGGCCTCCGTTATAAACTTCTGATAGCTTTTTGCCTAATGTCCATAATCCCCCTTTTGGTTTCACTGTATATGGTGCGGGATTACATCTTTCCTCCAAAAGGAGATATTCTAAGCCTCTCGTGGGTGCTCTTCTTCTGCGTGGTCATCACTTTTTTGGGATTGGTCTTGGCTAAACAGATGGTGGAACCCGTTATAGAGATGGCTATAGAGACGCGGCGTATTGCCGACGGCGATGTAAGTCACAAGCTAGAGATACGCACCGAAGACGAAATAGGGGACCTCGGCCGTTCCATTAACGAGATTACGCTTAACATAAGGGGAAAGATAGAGGAGTTAAAACTTTACGGCGAAGAAACAAAACTAATGAATACCGAGATCCGCAAAAAAGTCCTTGTGCTCTCCAGCCTTCTTCAAATAGGTGAACATATCTCCAGTTTTGCGGAACTTGCGGATATCATGGACCTCATCACTGATAAAATATCCCATATAATCAATGCGGGATACGCAGTCCTTTTTCTTCAGAAACCGAACGATCCCACGACCCTTGAGGTCAATGCTTCCGCTAGTATTTCAAACGACAATCTCCGTCATCTTGAGATAAAAGTCGGTAAGGACCTTTTGGGAAGCGCCCTCATTAGCGGCATGCCGGTTTATTCCGACAGTAAAATAAAACCCTCAAAAGAGGTGCAGGATTTCCGGGAGGAAAATAATATAAAGAATTTCGCGGCGCTCCCCATAATATCGCGTAAAAAGGCGGTGGGGTTAATTTTGATAGGAAATGACGCCGAAGGTTTTGAATTTAAGGAAGATGACGCGGACGTCCTTAAGATATTTGCCAAGCAGGCCGCAATCGCCTATGAAAGCAGCATCTTGACAAAAAGGGCAAAGGAGCTGGAAATAAAAGACGACCTTACGGATCTCTATAACGAAAAATATATTGCCGAGCGCCTTGAGGAAGAGATAAGAAGGGCCGTTATTTGCCAACGGCCGTGTTCTTATATAGTCTTTAGTATAGACGACTTTGACAAATTCAGAACAGAAAACGGAGAATTGGCCACGGAAAAGGCGCTCAAAAAATTGGCATCAGCGTTTAATAGGCATGCTACAGAAATAGGAAGGGCTGCCCGCCTTTCCGGAGATTCCTTTGCGCTTTTGCTGCCCGAAAAGAATAAGCGCGAGGCATATAAGATCGCCGAAGATGTCAGAAGAGACGTGGAGAATATGGAACTGGAAAGCGAAAAGATAAGGCGCCTGACTATAAGCGGCGGGGTGAGCGAAAACCCCATAGACGGAATGAGCGCTGCCGAGTTGATGAGAAAAGCCGCCACAGGAGTGTCAGTAGCCAGAACGCAAGGTAAGAACAGAATAATCTAAAGCGTTTGCGATGACCCAATCCCTCGACGTTGCTCGGGATGGTTCGAGGGAATGGTGAGCGAAGTCGAACCAAAGACTAAAGACGGCGGCATGAGACGAGAGGGGGTCAGACCCTCAGCAATGTGTAGTTAACATAACGAGGGTCTGACCCCGATAACACGCAAGGAGTAAGAATGAAAACCGATATGAACGCGCTTCTTGAAATATTGATCGCAAAAGGGGCATCCGACCTGCACCTCTCCGTAAATTCGCCGCCCAAAATAAGAATAGACGAGAGACTGGTAAATGCAACGAACGATATTCTATATCCTGAAGACACGAAAAATCTTGCCTATAGCATTCTGTCAAAGGAGCAGATAGCTATTTTTGAGAAGAACAAGGAGCTGGACCTCTCCTTTGAGCTTCCGAAAAAAGGAAGGTTCAGGGTAAATATCTTTCTCCAGAGGGGAAGTGTAGGAGTAGCCATAAGGATGATACCTTATGATATAATGAGTTTTGAGGAATGCGGCCTTCCGGTAGATGTCGTTACTTCTTTCTGCAGAAAACCTAAAGGGCTCGTACTTGTTACCGGTGCTACAGGCCATGGAAAATCCACCTCTTTGGCATCCATGATAGATTTTATAAACAAAGAGCGCGATTGCCACATAGTGACGATAGAGGATCCGATAGAATTTGTGCATAGCAATAAAAAGGCGATAATAGACCAAAGAGAGGTCCATTACGATACCTATTCATTCGGCTCTGCCCTTAAACACGTCCTTCGCCAGGATCCGGATGTCATACTAATAGGCGAAATGAGGGACCTTGAGACGATAGAAGCTGCGCTCATAATAGCTGAAACGGGCCATCTTGTATTCGCGACATTGCATACATCCGACAGCATCCAGACGATCAATAGGATTATAGACGTTTTTCCGTCTCATCAGCAGCAGCAGATACGCACGCAGCTCTCTTTTGTGCTTTTGGGTGTACTTTCGCAGCAATTGGTGCCAAAAAAGACGCTGTCCGGACGAGTGCTCGCTACGGAGGTTCTGATAATAACGCCTGCCGTTCGTTCTCTAATAAGAGAATCGAAAGTCCATCAGATGTATTCCAGCATACAGACCGGACTGAAAGAAGGCATGCGCACAATGAACCAGTCATTGTACGAATTACATAAGAACGGCCTTGTAAGTTACGAGGAATGCTTTGCAAGGACGCTTGACACTGAAGATCTTGGAAGGCTGTTCAAAAAATAAGAGGAAGGCGCTAAGGAGATTATGCTGCCCGGAAAAAGAGTGATATCAAAACAATTGGGAGACCTTCTCATGGAGAGGGGCTTAATAACTAAGGAAGGCTTGGAGAAGGCCCTTAAGATACAGAAGGAAAAAGGCGGGCTCTTAGGCGATATACTTGTGAGTATGGGGTGCACCACGGAAGAACAGATAGCCCAAGCCATTACGGTTCAGTATGGTTTCCCTTATTTACCTTTAGTCAGTTATGAAATAGAGACTAGGATTGTAGACATGATATCGGAAAACGTTGCAAGGCAATATTGCCTCATAGGTGTGGATAAAATAGGTGATACGCTTACTATAGCAATGGCAAACCCTCTTAATACGCAGGCAATAGAGGACATAGAGATGATATCGGGCTCACGGGTGCAGATATTTGTCAGCACGACGACTGATATCAAAAATGCAATCGATAAGTACTATAAGAAAAAAGTAAAATAGCTATCAGCTGAAAGCTGACAGCTGATAGCTGAAAGCTATAAATGGCCTTATCATTAAAAGAACGCCTTAATAAGATATTGCTTGAGAAGGGGCTTATTACCGCCGAGAAGCTCAAAGAAGCGATTGGAATGCAGAGGGAAAAAGGCGGTAAGCTCAGCGATATTTTAATCAATAACGGCCTTATCGACAGAAAAGACCTCATGGTTGTGCTCAGCGAGGAGCTGGGCATCCCTCCGATAAACCTCTCCCGCTACAAAATAGACCCGTCGTTAATACAATTAGTCCCGCGTAAATTCGCATACCGCTACAAGATGCTCCCGATTTCCAGGATGGGCAACCTTCTTACGGTGGCAATGGCCGATCCGTTGAATATATTCGCAGTAGATGAAATAAAAACGCTTACCGGTTTTCAGATAGGCATACTTATTACTACTGATAAGGATATGGACGAAGCCATCGACCAATATTACGGCGAAAGCGCGCACGAAGCGATAGAAGAGATCATGGAGGGCATGGATAAAGTCGGCAGGATAGAAATGGTGGAAGAAGGCGCCGAAACGAAGAAAGCGGATTCTACCGACCTCGTCCGAATGACCCAAGAGACGCCCGTCGTCGCAATAACAAATCTGCTTCTTTCCGAGGCGGTGAAGATGAGGGCGAGCGATATATTAATAGAGCCCATGGAGCGGGTTTTGCGGGTGAGGTATCGCGTAGACGGCATGCTTAAAGAGGCAAAGAATCCGCCGCGGTCCATGCACGAAGCCATTGTATCAAGGTTAAAGGTCATGTCAAATCTTAATATTTCGGAGCGCCGTCTGCCGCAGGACGGAAGATTTAAAATAAGGATACAGAATAGAGAAGTGGATTTCAGGATATCCGTTCTTCCGTCGAGCGAAGGCGAAAAGGCGGCCATGAGGATCCTTGATAAAAGCCAGGCGATGCTTGATGTAAATAAGCTTGGCTTTGAAGATGCGCCCCTCAATGATTTAAAAAGAGAAGCCGAGAGGCCTCACGGCATGATATTAGTTTGCGGGCCTACGGGTTGCGGCAAGACGACCACACTTTATTCCATATTAAAAAATATCGATTCACCGGAAAAAAATATAGTGACGGTAGAAGATCCGGTGGAATACGATCTGTACGGGATAAACCAGGTATCAATACGGCCGGAAATAGGCCTGACATTCGCGAAATCCTTAAGAAGCATCTTAAGGCAGGATCCCGACGTAATAATGGTCGGGGAGATAAGGGATTTTGATACCGCGGATATTGCCATCAAATCGGCGCTTACGGGCCATTTGGTCTTAAGCACCCTCCATACGACGACTGCGCCGGGGGCGGTTATCAGGCTTGTGAATATGGGAGTAGAACCTTTTTTGATAACGTCTTCGGTGGTACTTGTCGGGGCTCAGCGCCTTGCAAGAAAAATATGCCCAAACTGTAAAGAGGAATACAAAATAGATAAGGCTGCGATAGAGAGATGCAATATTCAGGTAAGCGGGGAGCCTCTATTTTACCGCGGAAAAGGATGCAAGAATTGTATTAATACCGGATATAAAGGAAGAGTGGGCCTTATGGAGACACTCGTCCTGACCCCAAAAATAAAGACATTGATAGCAAATAGGGCCCAGGAATATCAGATAAAAGAGGCGGCACGGCAAGAGGGCATGGTTACTTTAAGAGAGAACGGTCTCAAGAAAGTACTGGCCGGTATTACGACATGGGAAGAAGTCATCAGGTTGACGACCGGCGACCAGGACATGGATACGGTGTAACAAATGGCAAAATCGCTTAAAGACAGACTAGTGGAAGTACTCCTGGACAGCAAGCTCATCACCAAAGAGCAGCTTGACAAGGCGCTTAAGATGCAGAAGAAGGAGAAGTCCAATATAGGCGAGGTCCTGGTAAAAGAGGGCTTTATTACCCAAAAGGACCTGATGATAATACTGAGCCGCGAGCTCAATATCCCGCCGATGAATCTCGCGAGATACAAGATCAGTCCCGATGTCATAAAACTCATACCCGAACGGATCGCAAAGCAGTATCATCTTCTTCCGGTGGCAATATTAGGCAATACCCTTACTTTGGCAATGAGCGACCCGCTCAATATATTCGCTATAGACGACATAAGAATGCTTACCAAGTTTGACATTGATCCGGTACTTGCCACAGAGAGTGATATAAAGGAAGCGATAAATATTTATTACGGTACCGCAAGCACGGAAATGTCGCAGATATTGGAGGATGCGAAAGAAAAGGAAGGAGAGTTAGAAGTAGTAGAGCACGAAGATATAGATATATCCCGCCTTACCGAAGAAAGCAAAAAAGCGCCCATAGTCAAAATGGTGGACCTTATGCTGGCGGAGGCGTTGAAAAAACGCGCGAGCGATATCCATATAGAACCGTGTGAGCGCGAATTGCGGATACGATACAGGATCGACGGCGCGCTTCATGAAGCCCTGACGCTTCCCAAGAAGAATCAAAATGCCGTATTGGCCAGATTGAAAATAATGTCAAAACTGGATATAACCGAGTCCCGGCTTCCTCAGGACGGAAGATTTAAGATACGCCTTGAAGGAAGAGAAGTGGATTTCAGGGTCTCTGTCCTACCCGTCTCCTACGGAAGCAAGGTGGTGCTGAGGGCACTTGATAAAAGCAGCTTGGGCGTCGGACTTGATAAATTGGGTTTTCTTAAAGAAGAACTCGAGAGGTTTGAAGAGGGCCTCAAGAGGCCTTATGGCATGTTGCTTCTCACGGGACCGACGGGATGCGGCAAATCTACGACTCTTTATTCTATACTTAACAAACTTAATACACCGGAGAAGAATATCATAACAGTCGAAGACCCCGTGGAGTATCAGGTCGAAGGAATTACGCAAATTCCCGTCAACGCCGATATCGGGCTTACTTTTTCAGCAGGCTTAAGAGGGCTTCTAAGGCAGAGTCCGGATATTATAATGGTGGGAGAAATAAGGGATTTCGAAACGGCGGACATAGCCATTAAGGCATCTTTAACGGGCGAACTTGTGCTGAGTACTTTGCATACTAATGACGCGCCCGGCGCTATTACGCGATTGATCGATATGGGGGTAGAGCCGTTTCTCGTTGCTTCAAGTATCGTCCTTACAGCCGCGCAGAGGTTATGCAGGCGTATATGTCCGCACTGTAAAGAAGAAGCGGATATACCTATGGCCGTACTGGAGAGAGTATGGATTAATAAGGCAGAAATGGATAAGCTGAAAGGAAAGAAGTTCTTCAAGGGCCGCGGCTGTCCCAAATGTAATAATACGGGTTACTACGGCCGGATGGGGACATTGGAAGTCCTTATAATAGACGATGCTATAAGAGACATGATTATAAAATGCGTCCCGGCTGATCAATTAAAGGACTATGCCGTTAAACACGGTATGTCCACATTGAGGGATAACGCGCTTAAAAAGTTTATTAACGGCGATACGACGCTGGAGGAAGTGCTGAGGATTACGACGGTAGAATAGGGCAGTTAGGAGGGTAACATGGCATTATACAAGTATGTCGCGAAGAATACAAGCGGTCAGACCGTAACAGGGGTCTTAGATGCTCCGGACAGGGCCCTTTTAATCGGCAAGCTGAGAGAAAAAGATCTTGTCATAGTCTCTATTGCGGAAGCAAAGACGAGCATAACGCAACAGGGCGGGTTTTTTCAGCGTAGATCTGTAAATATAGATGATATGGTCATATTTTCGAGGCAGCTTGCCACTATGGTAGATGCGGGTATTCCCCTTGTCGGCGCGCTTGACATATTGGGCGAACAGATGGAGAACAAGACTTTTTCGGAGGTCATTTTGAATGTGAGGGATAATGTGGAGACGGGCTCAAGCCTCTCCGAGGCACTTTCAAAATATCCGAAGACATTCTCCACCCTATTCGTGAATATGGTGAAGGCCGGCGAATCAAGCGGTATGTTAGACGAGATACTGGACAGGGTGGCGACTTATCTGGAAAAGACGAGCATACTGCAGAGAAAGATAAAATCGGCATTGATATACCCCGCGGTTATAACTTTCATGGCCATAGTCATTACAATTATTCTCCTTGTTAAAGTCATACCGGTCTTTAAAGATATATTCGCCGGTTTCGGCGCGGCATTGCCCCGCCCGACTCAGGTCTTGATTGATTTAAGCGATTTTTTGCGTAAGTATTTCTTTTTCGGCGTTGGCTTTCTAGTAATTATGATTTTTCTCCTTATTCGGTATATAAATACCGAAAAAGGGCGCCTCAGATTCGATACCATAACGCTTACCATGCCCATATTCGGGATACTTCTTCGCAAAGTCGCGGTCAGCAAATTTACGCGCACCCTCTCCACCCTCGTAAAAAGCGGTGTGCCCATTTTGAGCTCGCTTGAGATAGTCGGCAAAACATCGGGCAATAAGCTTATAGAAAAGGCAGTGGTAAGTATAAGGTCCAGCATAAGGGAGGGGGAAAATATAGCAGAGCCGCTTGCTAAAAGTAAGGTATTCCCACCCATGGTCGTCAGGATGATTTCGGTAGGGGAGCAAACGGGCGAGCTTGAAAAGATGCTCTCAAAGATAGCTGACTTCTACGACGCGCAGGTAGATGCCGCTGTCACCGGCCTGACAAGCATGATAGAGCCCCTGATCATTGCCTTTTTGGGCATAGTAATCGGCACAATCGTTATCTGTATGTTCCTGCCAATATTCAAGATATCGACGATTATAAATATGTAACACAATAGTTTGGGTATCAGGGTATTCGGTTGTCCGGATATTCGGGGTATTGATTTTTTTAGCTTTGTATGGTATACTATTATGGTACATGATACAAGTTAGGCGATGAAACAGGTGCCAATTCTGAAGTGGGTTATCATAAATACCTCCCATAGAGGCGGCGGCCAAATCACCGGACTGTATCGAGCCATCCAGGCAATGAAGGGAGGATGATGTAAAATGTTATGGCTAAATAGGAAAGGTTTTACGCTCGTTGAAATTATGATAGTTGTCGCAATTATAGGTTTATTGGCGGCTATAGCTATTCCTAACTTCGTGAAAGCCAGAGAGACGGCGCAGGCCAATGCCTGTATCAATAACATGAGGCAGATAGAGTCCGCGAAGGAGCAATGGGCGCTTGAGAAAGGCAAGACCACAGGCGATGTTGTTGTTGATGCCGAGGCTGCGCTTTATATCAAGGGCGGTATGCCTACTTGCCCAGCAGCTGGTACGTATACTGTTGGTGTCGTTGGCACTGATGTTATTTGCTCACTTGCAGCAAAGGGCCACGTATTGCCGTAATCGTTAGTTAGTAATAGTCGGCTAATTGCGAGTATTGTAAGTGAAAGAGCGATAGGTTGGTATTTACCTGTCGCTCTTTTTTTAAGAAAAGTCAATATCCCTTGACAAAAGTAGTTATGTATGGTATTTATTAAGTGATAATAATTTACTGTAATTATACTTCTATAAAGGCGTTGAAAGCCGAAAGAATGTTGACTGTAAAAAATAAAGCAGGTTACACGTTAGTCGAGCTGATGATCGCGGTCATAATCATCGGCGTTTTAGCAAGCATAGCTTTACCCAATTATTATAAAACGCGAATCGGTACCAGAAAAGGCATCTGCATGAATAACCTGCGCCAGATAGAAGCGGCGGTCGATAGATGGGTATTTGAGAACGATATCGACGAGGGTTATTCGGTCACTCAGGGCGACGAAGACGAGATCTATGTCTACCTAAAGAACGGTAAACCCGAGTGCCCCGCCCGCGGGATTTACACAATAAGCGCGATAGGTACCTATCCGCAGATTAGTTGCAGTGTAGAAGGTCACGTACTAGCGCAATAATTTTTATAACGTTCTTAAAACGGCATAAGCGTGGAAATAAATAGAAACGCGTTTGTAAAAGGTGCACTCATTTTACCGCAAAATTCATGTCCGGGTTCCGAGTAAATCAAAATCATTTAAGGTGAGGGATGGGTCTATTCAGCGCATTTATTAAAACAGGCAAAGATCATATAGGCATAGATATTGGCTCTCATTCTGTCAAGACGGTGGAGCTTGTTAAGGAAAAGGACATCTTTCGGATAAAGAATATGGGCTACGCAAGGGTAAAGAAGGCAAATTCTGCGGAAAGTCTCTTGGAAGCGATAAGCGAATCGGTCTCTATGGCCAAGATAGCGCCCAATAAGGATGTTAATGTTGCGATATCCGGCTCGTCTGTAGTGGTGCGTTTCATAGAGCTGCCGCGCATGAATGAGGACGAGCTTAAGAACGCGATAATTTTTGAAGCTGAAAAATATATACCCTTTAGCGTGAATGACGTAATAATAGACCATCAACTTATTATTCCGCATTTAGCGGATAATAAGATGCTGGTGCTCCTCATAGCGGCAAAGAAAGATGTTATTAATGAAAGGCTGGAAATTATAAATAAGGCCGGTTTATCAGTCAACATTATAGACGTGGTATCCCTTGCCGGCGTGAATGCATTTTTGACTACGGCTGGGCGCAAAAAGGATGAAGTGGCTGCTATCATTAACGTGGGCGCAAAGGGGACCGATATAAGCATAGTTTCGGACGACACTTTGTATTTTACCCGAAGTGTGCAGATAGGCGGGAACGATCTTACAAAAGCGCTTTCGGATTCTTTATCATTGGGCCAGAAGGAAGCGGAAGAGCTCAAGGTAAACCCCGGCGAGAGAGCCCGAGAGGTAAGCGAATGCGTAAAGACGGTGCTCTATACTATTGCCGATGAGATACGCCTTTCATTCAGCTATTATGAAAACCAGTCCGGGCGAAATATAGGAAGGATTTATCTGAGCGGTGGTACGGCGAAGGGCATGAATATCGGCGATATACTGCATGAACGCCTGGATGTGGACGTAGAACTATGGGAACCTAGTGTATCTATGGCGATGGAGAGCCCCATTAAAAAAGAGTTGGCGGATTCGCTAAAATATCAGATGAGCACGGCAATAGGCCTTGCTCTAAGGCGATAATCATATGATAGAGATCAATTTACTGCCTCATGAAATCAAAAGGAAGAGAAGAAAGATAGAGCTTCCTGATATATCTTTCCTGCCTGTGCTCGCCGGCTTTCTGGGGGTTATAATCATAATCCATCTCTTTGTCGGGCTTATGGTGGCAATGAAAGCCAAGACCTTCAAAGGGCTTGAGCGAAAATGGCAGTCTGTTTTACCAAACAAGGAGGAAGCGGATAATATAAAGGCGGAACTTACCAGCACGAGGACTAAAATAGACACCATAGACAAGCTTATAGAAACGAGACGCAGTTGGGCGGTCAGGCTTAATGATATCAGTGATTCTATGATACCCGGCGTATGGCTTAATAAGCTCTGGCTGGAGAAGCGGGTTATTATACAGGAAGCGTCGTCGGCAAAAATCAATTCCGGAGAAGGCGCCGCTAAAGCAGCGAAAGAACCCAAAAAGACGATAATAAGGACTTTGCATTTAAACGGCAGCGTTATTGCCGGAGGCGGGGAAGAGACTGCCGTTATCGGTAAATTTATAAGAAGCCTTAAAGATAACAAGAATTTTATGCCGGATTTCAGCGATATAGAATCGGCCTCAATACAGCGGACTAAATTGAAGGACGCGGAAGTAATGGACTTCGAGCTTATTTGCTATTTTAAATAGAAATAGCTCTCAGCCATCAGCTCTCAGCTATCAGCTGAAAGCTGACGACTGAAAGCTGAAAGCTGAAAATGGACATGGATTTTTTGAAAAAAGCAAAGAAGAACGAAATATTAGCCCTTACCGGATTAATATGCGCCGGCATACTCGTGGGCTATTTTCTGCTTTTCTTGAATCCGATGCTGTCAAAGTTATTTGACGTTTCGCGCAAAGTCGCCAAGCTGCAAAGCGATCTTTCCATCGCGGAACTATCTATAGACAGCATGCCTAAGATGAAAAAAGAGATAGCCGACCTAAAAAATAAGGCGTTAAGCTATATTAATAAACTTCCAAAAGAAGAGGAGCTGCCGGCGCTTCTGGAAAGCCTTTCTATGATGGCTCAGGGTGCGGATGTCAAGATAACGAAAATAGTGCCCATAAAAGATACAGAAGTTGTAAAAGACGCCAAAACTCCCAAGGCCAGTATATATGAGGAAAAGGGCATACTGGTACATGCGCAGTGCGGATACCACCAGTTAGGTACGTTTATCGCGCAGCTTGAAAATGCCGAGCGGTTTATGGATATATCCGACATCACTATAGAGAGTATTAGGACCACGCCTAAACGGCATAATGTCCAGCTTATAGTCAAGACGTTTGTCTTAAAGGATAAAACCAAATGAGAAAACAGGCAGCTTTAACGAGCGCAATTTTTTTTATTTTTCTCTTTCTCGTCCCTGCCGAAGGCCAGGTATATAAGTATTACAGTAAGGGCAAAAGAGACCCCTTTATACCCCTAGTAACCGGCGAAGTAAGGACAAGTTTGGGGCTACAGGCGGTGGAGGATATAGACGACGTAAGGTTAGAGGGCGTAATATTTGACCCTAACGGCAAATCCATAGTAGTGCTGAACGACGAGATCCTAAAGGAAGGGGATAAGATGTATAATGTGGAAGTGCTGAAGATTACTAAGGATTCAGTTACTATAAAGGTCCATGACAGGATGCATACGATCAGCCTGGTCGAGGAAGGAGGCAAGGAGAGTTGAAGAAAAAAATAATATTTTTAGGCGTCTTACTCACATTTTTTATAGCAATAAACGGAAATTTGCATTCCCGGGCCGAGGATGTAACCGGGGGTTCGTTTCTCACAGAGGCTCCCGCAATTGACGCAGAGAATGGCGCGGATGCGGCTCAGACAGGGCCGCCGGCCGACACACAAGCGGAACCGGAGATAGAGGCCTCAAAAGAAAAGTCCGAATATGATATGATGAGCGAAAGGATAGCCCCGGGAAACATAACGGTAGATTTCAAAGAAGCGGACATACGGACGGTGCTTCGCATTCTCTCCGAAAAAAGCGGGGTGAATATAGTGGCTAGTAAAGATGTTGCGGGAACGATAACCATTCGCTTAAATAACGTATATTGGGAAAAGGCGCTTGATATTATCTGCAAGAATTACGGCTATGCCTTTGAGCGGGACGGAAATATTATCAGGGTGACGACCGTAGAAAATTTGAAGCAGGAAGAATTGACCACGGAAGTCTTTTCCCTGAATTATGCAAATGCGGAAGATGTCGCAGTGGCCGTAGCGGAGATGCTTAGCTCGCGCGGCAAGGATAAAGTAAAGTTTGACGAGAGAACGAACGTATTGATAGTGACCGACATACCTACAAACCTCTATAAAATAAGGCAGGTTGTGGATAAGCTGGATAAGAGGACGCCGCAGGTCCTGATAGAAGCCAAGATTATAGAGACGACGCTTGTTGATACTGAAAATCTCGGGATAGACTGGACCGTGAAATTGTCGGCCTACGGTGCAAAGAGGCCGATAACGTTTCCGTTTACCGTATCAGGCACATTGTCTTATTTGGGCATACCAAAAGACATGTGGAATACTTTTATGCCGAGGGTCGAAGGTACTACCGACACGACAACCACCGGTTCAGGCGGGGTCACTGTTACCGATACAGATAGTTTTTTTCCTATTGAGTTGGGACAATTTAGGCAATGGAGCGATTCGCCGTTTCCCCTTACGGAGGCGGATCAATTTACGTTCGGCACGCTTGACTTTTCGCAATTTTCGCTTGTCCTTGAATATCTGAAATCGCGCCGGGATACTAATGTTCTTTCAAATCCGCGGATTGCCACATTGAATAACCAGGAAGCAAATATACTTGTCGGCACCATATTGGCTATACCGAAGTTTGAGAGAAACCCCGACACCGGCACGATGGAAGTGACGGGTTATACCGAAAAGGATCTCGGTATCAAGCTGAACGTAATACCGCATATAAACGCTTCGGGCGATATAGTGGTGGATCTCAGGCCTGAGATCTCTGATTTGCTCGGGTTTGATACGCTTGACGCGTCAAGGGGGCTGGTAGCGCCTAGATATTCAACGAGGGAGGCAACGACCCAGATAATGGTCAGGGACGGCGAGACTATTATGATAGGCGGTCTTATAAGAGAAAACACGGTCAATTACAAGAAGAAGGTTCCCTGGTTGGGAGACATACCCGTCCTGGGAAGGGCGCTGTTTACAAAGACGGAAGAAACCATTCAGAAGACGGAGCTGATCATATTTATGACTGTTCATCTAATAAATAGCGATACGTCCGATTTTGGCCTGGTTCCTTCTTCGGCTCTTGTTCCGATGCCCGCTAAGAAGTGATAAGAACGTGAAGTATTCGGCGGTAATCAGGTTTAAAAAGACGGGCATGATGAGGTACATATCCCACCTTGACCTTCTGAGATTATTCCAGAGGGCCTCCAGGAGAGCGGGCCTGCCGCTTTTTCTTACGGAAGGCTTCAATCCGCATCCGAAAATAAAGATCGAGCCTGCGCTTAAGCTGGGGCTGGAAGCCGACGACCTGCGCGCGGAAATCACCCTCACGCAATATATTTTGCCTAAGGATGTATCCGAAAAGCTCGGGAAAGAGCTGCCGCGCGGTATAGAAATTACAGAAGTAGAAGGAGATAAATCCAGATATGAAAAAAGAGATAATAGTTAACGCTACCCCGGAAGAGAGCAGGGTAGCAATTTTAAATAACGGAAGAATAGAGGAATATTATGTTGAAAGGACCTCGGCGCAGCGCCTGGTAAGCAGCGTCTACAAAGGCAAAGTTGAATCTATAATGGCGGGTATCGGCGCAGCTTTCGTAAATATAGGGCTTGAGAAAAACGGCTTTCTTTACGTGGATGATATTATCGAAGAAGGCGCCGCAAATATAGACATCTTGGAAGACGAGCTGGACGCGGATCATAAGAAAAGGGACGCTAACCTGCCGCGCCCGAAGATAACAGATATCTTAAAAAAGGGGCAGGAAGTGCTTGTGCAGGTAGTGAAAGAGCCCTTGGGCACGAAAGGCGCCAGACTTACGGCGCATGTTACTTTACCCGGAAGGTACATCGTCCTCATGGCTCACGATACGCATAAAGGCATCTCCAAAAAGATAAGCGACGCAAAGGAAAGAAAAAGGCTCAAGGCAATAATAGATGAGATCAATCTACCGAAGAATATAGGCGTCATCGTAAGGACTGCCGCGATAGGCCACACGAGGGAAGAATTGCGCCGGGAAGCGAGCTATCTTTACAATCTATATAGGCGCATAGAGAAAATCGCCTCGAGAAAATCGGCGCCGGCCCTGGTCAACGAGGAATACGGGCTTGTGCAGCGCGTGGCGCGGGACAACCTTGCCGAAGACGTAAGTTTCATGATCATAGATTCAAAAGTGGAATACCAAAAGACTTTAGCGCTTTTAAGGATGATGTCGCCAAAACTAAGGACAAAGCTGAAACTGCATACAGCTCCGCAGTCGATATTTGAAAAATTCAATATAGCCGGCGAAATAGAAAAAATATTCGATGCGAGAGTCAATCTTCCGTCAAAGGGATACATAATAATACAGCCGACCGAAGGGCTTGTCGCCATAGATGTGAATAGCGGCGGATTCTCAAGCCGCAACCCCGAAGAGACCTCCTACATAACAAACAAAGAGGCGGCTATCGAGATCGCAAGGCAGTTGAAGTTGAGGGATATGGGCGGCATAATAGTTATAGACTTCATAGACATGGAAGTGAGAGATCACCGGCAGTCAGCTATGCAGATTTTTCTTAACGCGCTTAAAAATGACAAGGCAAAGACAAAGGTACTCAATTTCTCAAGTATCGGGCTCGTGGAAATGACAAGGCAGAGAGTCAGGAAAAGCCTTGAAGGGGCGTCGCATAACACATGTCCGTACTGCGGAGGCAGAGGAACAGTAAAGTCGCTCGCGACCATGTCGATAGAATTATTAGGGCTTCTAGAGAAGAAGTTGAAGACAGAGCGTTACAAGAAGGTTCAGGTGGCTATAAACGCTGACCTCAAAGAATACCTGCTGCAAAATTATAAAAAAGCTATTAATAATGTTGGAAGAAATGCAAGATGCAATATTATTCTAAACGCCGATAGCCATCTGCATGTTGAAGATGTAAGGGTGAGTATTGGTTAGACTAACAGAAAGATTGCGCTAATATTGCCTTGACATAGTTATATGAATATGATATATTACAACTTCTTTGCGAGAAATAGTGGTCCCTCGAATGCTATTTTCATCGTGTTCTAGGGGCAAATTTTTGCACACAAAAATTTGGAGATCAAAATGGAGTATGCTATAGTAGAAGTAGGCGGCAATCAGTTTAAAGTCAAAAAAGGCGATGTCATAAAAGCCGGCAAATTTACCACGGATTCCAAAAAATCGGCCAAGATCAATAAGGTATTGTTATACTCGGACGGAAAGAGTGTGGAGATCGGCAGCCCCTATATAAAAGGCGCACATATCGCTTGCGATATCATAGGCGAGGAGAAGGCAAAAAAAGTAATCGCCTATAAATACAGGAGGCGCAAAAGTTCGAAATTTAAGAAGGGGCACCGCAGGAAACTCTTGGTTCTTAAAGTAAAAGATATCAGCATAAAGGGAGATTAGTATGGCACATAAAAAAGGATTAGGAAGTTCGCGCAACGGCCGCGACAGCAATGCCCAGCGTCTGGGCGTAAAGCTTTTTCATGGTCAATTGGTGACGGCCGGCAGCATAATTATCAGGCAGCGCGGTACAAAATTTAAGCCCGGCATGAATGTCGGCATAGGTTCTGACGATACCATTTTTGCCCTTAAGTCAGGTATGGTGGACTTTAGGAAGAACCGCGTCATTAATATAATCGTAAAATAATGTTTATTGACGAGGCCTGGATATACGTAAAGGCGGGCGCGGGCGGAGACGGCTGCCGGAGCTTTGAAAATATGCGCGGCAAGCGCTACGGCCGGCCGACCGGCGGTAACGGCGGAGAAGGCGGTAATATAGTCCTGGTAGCCGATAATAATAGAAATACCCTTGTCGAGTTTAAGTATAACAAACATTTCAAGGCCTCCTCCGGTAAGCACGGCGGTTCAAACAATAAGACGGGCGAGGACGGCGGAGATCAGATTCTGCGTGTCCCTCCCGGTACTGTAATAAGAGACAAAGGAACAACTTTAGTTTTACGCGATCTTAAAGAGGCTGGCGAAAAAGTAATAATAGCAAAAGGTGGTGCCGGCGGCAAAGGTAACAGCGTAAGACGAGATGCCACCCCCGGCGAAACAGGCGAAGAGAAGGAGCTCTATTTGGAGCTTAAGCTCGTCGCCGATATCGGAATCATAGGTTATCCCAATGCCGGAAAATCGACCCTTTTATCCAAAATAACCCACGCCAGGCCCAGAATAGCAAATTTTCCGTTTACTACAAAAAGTCCGATATTGGGCGTTGCCCGTGTGGGCGAATTTAGTTTTGTCATCGCAGATCTTCCGGGACTCATAGAAGGCGCTCATGCGGGCAGGGGCCTCGGTGACAGATTTCTCCGCCATATAGAGCGGACAAGAATACTTTTGCACCTTATCGACATGGCATCGATTGACGGCAGAGATCCCAATGACGATTTCGTCAAACTGAATAACGAGCTCACCCAGCATAGTGAGTACCTGAAGAAAAAGAATCAGATAGTAGTTGCCAATAAGATGGATATGGATGAGGCAAAAAAAAATCTCAAGCACTTTAAAGCTGCCCGCGGCAAAAAGATATATCAGATATCGGCGCTTACAGGGGAAGGCCTCGAGGATCTACTGAAGACAGCTGCAAAGGAACTGCGAAAATTACCAAGGATGGCGGAAATAAGTGGGTACTAAAATGGAAAACAACAAAAAGAAAGATCATATTTGTGTCGTAAAGATAGGGAGCTCTGTTTTGGCAAAAGATTCGGGCGGTATTGATGAAGACCGCATCAAGGATATAGCCGAACAGGTAGGAGCCGTACGCAAAAAAGGCCTTGCCGTAATATTAGTATCTTCGGGGGCTATAGCCGCTGGTATAAAGATCCTTAAGCTCGGCGCGCGCCCCGAGTCATTGCCGGATGTGCAGGCGTGCGCCGCAATAGGCCAGGCGGAAATGATGAAAAAATATGACGAGGCTTTTAGGCGAGTCGACCTTCTCGTTGCGCAGGTACTGCTTACGCAGGACGACATAAACGATAGAGAGCGCTATCTCAACGCCAGAAATACGCTGTTCGCATTATTGGCGCAGGATATTGTTATCCCTATAATAAACGAAAATGACACTGTATCGACGGAAGAGATAAAATTCGGCGATAATGACCGCCTTTCAAGCCTTGTAGCGAGCCTTATCGGAGCCGATAAACTTATAATAATGTCCGACGTAGACGGCCTTTACAAAATAGACCGGAAGGATAAGACGAAAAAGAGCGTCATGCGCAGAGTCGATGCCATAACCGATGAGATAGAGAGCCTTGTAATCGATGAGGCAAGCAAGTTTGGAGTCGGAGGTATGGCCAGCAAATTACAGGCGGCAAAAATAGTCACAAATGCCGGCATAGAATGCGTTATCTTAAACGGAAAAAAGAAAAACATACTTCTGGATTATTTTTCCGGAGAGGAAGTAGGGACAGTCTTCGTATCTAAACAGCCGAGGATAGGGGCGAGGAAGCGCTGGATAGCCTATTCACTGAAACCCGCCGGCACGGTAAAAGTGGATAATGGCGCAAAAGAAGTGCTTATAAAGAAAAATAGAAGCCTTCTTGCCTCGGGAATTATCGGGACGAGCGGAAAATTCGGCGCCGGTGACGCGGTAGGCATAACGGATGAGCATAATACGGAATTTGCCCGCGGCATCGCCAACTACTCTTCGTCGGATATTAATAAGATAATGGGGACGAACACCAAGGACATAGAGAAGATCCTGGGTTATAAATATAAGGACGAGGTTATCCATAGAGATGACCTGGTTATCTTGGAGAAAGTCTAAATTCATGGAACTGAAAAAAGAGATCTTAAAGATGGCGAGGACCGCGAAAGAAGCCGCGCTTATACTGGGCGACGCTTCTTCCGAGGAGAAAAATCGCGCGATACGGCTTATGGCGAAGAAGATAAAACTCAGCGCCTCTTATATATTGCGCGAGAATAAAAAAGACGTAAAGGCCGCCGAAAAGAAAAAGATGAAACCGGCCCTCATAGACCGGCTTGCGCTTAACGCCAAACGGATACAGGCCATGGTCTCATCTTTAGAAGAGGTAGCCAGGCTGGATGATGTAGTCGGCCAGATAATACAGGCGAGAAGAAGGCCCAACGGCCTCTTGATCGCCAAAGTACGTGTTCCCATAGGAGTAATAGGCATAATATATGAAGCGCGGCCCAATGTTACGGCGGACTGCGTCGGCTTATGCATAAAATCCGGCAATAGCGTCATATTAAAGGGCGGAAGCGAGGCGCTTAATTCTAATGCCGCCATATTTAAATGCCTTAGGGATGCGCTCTCGGGTACATCCATACCGAAAGAGGCGGTTCAGCTTATCATTTCAAAAGATAGAAATGCCGTGAAAGAACTTTTGAAGCTAAATAATTACATAGACCTTATTATGCCAAGAGGCGGAGAAGGCCTTATAAAAGAAGTTACGGAAAATTCCAGGATTCCCGTTATAAAGCACTATAAAGGCGTATGCCATGTATATGTAGATGAAGACGCGGACCTCAATATGGCGCACAAGATAGCGATGAACGCCAAGGTCCAGAGGCCCGGAGTCTGCAATGCGATGGAAACGCTTTTGGTCCACGCGGATGTTGTCGCGCGTTTTCTGCCGGGCATAAACCGCGATTTAAGGATTGCCGGGGTGGAGATCAGAGGTTGCAAAAAGACACAGGCCATATTAAAGGGTGTAAAGGCCGCCACAGAAGACGATTGGTATGAAGAGTACCTCGATCTTATATTGGCCGTGAAAGTTGTGGAGGGCCTTGATGAAGCGATAAGGCACATCAATAAATACGGCTCAGGCCATTCGGAGGCGATCGTTACCGATGACTACCGAAATGCCACAGAGTTTTTGGCGCGCGTAAACTCGGCCTGCGTTTATGTCAATGCCTCTACCAGATTTACCGACGGTTATGAGTTTGGCATGGGCGCGGAAATAGGAATAAGCACGGACAAGCTGCATGCGCGCGGCCCGATGGGGCTGGAAGAGCTTACCACCTACAAATATATAATATTAGGAAACGGCCAAGTCAGAGCATAGCGCGCTTTCCTCCAATATATGAAGAAAAAAATACGCATAGGCATTCTGGGAGGGACGTTTGACCCGCCTCATCTGGGGCATATTGCATTGGCGAGGGAAGCAGCCCGCCAGCTTGAGCTGGACAAGGTCATATTTATACCCGCGCTTTTACCTCCCCATAAAACGGTAAAAGATAACAATCCCAGCCTTCGATATAAAATGGCCGCATTAGCGTGCCGGAACAATCCTTTATTTGAGGTCTCGACCATAGAATTAGACAGAAACGGCATCTCATATTCCGTCGATACATTGCGCGAGCTTAAAAAGATATACGGCGCGTCCACCCGGTTTTTCTTTCTAACGGGCTCTGATTCACTAAAAGAGCTAAAAACCTGGAAAGAGAGCAAAAAGTTACTGAAGCTTACACATTTTGTGGTGGCAAAGAGGCCGGGTTTTCCTATGCGCGGAACAAAGTGCGGTATGATAGTGCTAAATGCGCCGCTTTTAGATATATCTTCTTCCGCAATAAGAAAGCGCGTGAAGAACTCTCTTCCCATAAAGCAATTAGTTCCGGAAGCGGTCAGAAAATTTATTAAAGATAAAGGATTGTACAAATAGGCTTGACGATTATATTTTTTTGTGATAACCTGATTTAAATTTAATCTGCCCCGCCATAGCGGGGTCATTTAAGGAGGAAAGAATGGCTGATAAGGGATATTGCGTAAAGTGCAAGTCAAAAAAAGAGATGAAGGAAACAAAGAAGATCAAAATGAAGAACGGAAGACCGGCCATGAAGGGCCGCTGCACAGATTGCGGTACGGGCATGTACGTAATAATGAAGGTCGAATAATTTAGGCATTGAAGAATATTTCAACCAATAAGAAGATCACAGTTACGCGAAACGCGGCTTTGGCTAAGAAGGCCAAAGATGTCGTGTTGCTGGATCTCAGGAAGTTGCCTGCTATCTCAGATTATTTTATATTGGCCAGCGGTGAGTCCACTACGCAGATAGAGGCTATAGCTGATAATATAGAGAAAGAGCTCTTCCTTAATCATTGCAGGATATGGCACAGAGAAGGCTCGGGCGATGCGCGCTGGATCTTGCTTGATTACGGCGATGTAGTGGTTCATGTCTTTCACAGCCAGACAAGAGACTTTTACAAGTTGGATAAACTCTGGCACGATTCGCCGCGCAGGAACCTTCACCCGCAATGATCTCAGCCAAGTTCGAAAAGAATCTTAAAGACTTAATTACCGCATGCATAAGGGATATGGAGCGCGAAGGGCTGGTTAAGCTCAGCCTTCCGAACAGCGCGCATATTCCAGATATCGAACTTGAAGGCCCGCGCGACAAGAGCCATGGAGACCTGTCCACAAACGTCGCATTGCAGCTGGCAAAGTACGCAAAGAAAAACCCCGCTGATTACGCCGCGCTTCTTTCCGAAAGAATAAACACATCCCTTAAAAAATCCGATTTGAAAGACACCATAGAGAAGGTGGAGTCAAAACCGCCTGGTTTTATAAATTTTTGGTTTTCCGAAAGTCATCTTTTAGAGACATTAGAATACATATCCCTAAAAAAGACGAGATACGGCAGTATCGACCTTGGCCGCGGGATGAGGGTAGATATCGAGTTCGTAAGCGCCAACCCGACAGGGCCCCTCACTATTGCGCACGGACGGCAGGCGGCATTCGGCGATAGCTTGGCCAATATACTGGCATTCGCCGGCTACAGGATGACCCGCGAATATTACGTAAATGACGAAGGCAACCAGATGAATATGTTGGCCCAATCCATCCGCGCCCGCTATCTGGAATCATACGCCATTACGGCAGAATTCCCCGCCGAAGGATATCAGGGCTCTTACATAAAGGATATAGCCGCGGCGATTAAAGAAAAATACGGCACTCGCTTCATCAAAAAAGAATCTTTGGAATTTTTTAAGGATTTTGGTTGTAAATGGCTTTTGGCTGACATAAAAGATGACCTTGGAAAATTTAACGTAAAGTTTGACGTGTGGTATAGCCAAAAGAAACTGGGCCAGTCCAACAGGATAAAGAACGCGATAAATTTTTTGTCCAAAAAATGCCTTATCTACGAAAAAGGCGGCGCGCTCTGGTTCAAATCGACAGACTTGGGTGACGATAAGGACAGAGTGATCATAAAAAGTACCGGAGAGTACACCTACCTTGCGCCTGATATAGCCTACCATGTGCATAAATTTAAGAGGGGCTTCGAGCGCCTTATTGATATTTGGGGGCCCGACCACCATGGATATATCCCCAGGATGAAGGCGGCTGTCAGGGCTATGGGTCGGAAAGACGAGTGCTTCTATCCGCTTATTATCCAGTTAAGTACTTTATATAGAAACGGAAAAGCTGTACAGATGTCCACAAGATCCGGCGAATTTATGACATTGCGCGAATTGAGGGAAGAGGCAGGATTTGACGCGACGCGCTTCTTTTTCCTTAGAAGAAAAAGGGATTCACATCTTGACTTCGACATGGAATTGGCAAAAAAACATTCCATGGATAACCCCGTATACTATATACAATATGCCCACGCGAGGATCTCGAGCCTTCTTGAGTATAAAAAGACTCTGAGATCCGCGGCCAAAGGACCTATCGACAAAGAATACCTTAAGGGCAAGGATGAGCTGGATGTCATAAAGACGCTCGGATATTTTCCGCTGATTATAGAAACATGTTCCAAGACGCTTGAGGTATTTCCACTTCTGGCGTATCTTGAAGAAGTCGCCTCTTCATTCCACAGCTATTATAATAAGCATCGGATAGTTACTGACGATCGGCGCGAAACAAGGGCGAAACTCTTTTTGTGCCTTGCTATCCAGACTGTCATTGCCAACGGGCTCAAGCTTTTAGGCGTGACCAGCCCGAAAAGCATGTAATCTATTTAGATAAATCCTTCATTTTAATCCGTTCAAAAGACATTTTCCAAAAGAGTAACTCAAATGTTCGAATCCATAAAAATATACAAGAATGAAAAATTGGACTTGGAAGGACTGCTCGCCGAGCTTTATCACTATGGCTATGAGCATGTCCAGAGGGTGGCCGAGTGTGGCGATTTCAGCCGGCACGGCGAAGTGGTGTCTATATTTCCGGTTACGTTTTCAGATCCTATACGCCTTGAACTAAAAAATGACACCATAGAAAAGATAAGAAGTTATGATATTGAAACCGGCCGCGCGATAGAGGAGCATAACGCCGTAATAATACTCCCCTTGAAGGGAATTCACAAAAAGACGATAAGATCAAAGGCTGTAGAGCTTTCGGAACGCTCGCCCATAGATAGTTTTGTTGATATAGAGCCCGGCAATAGGGTCGTGCACGTAGAGCACGGCATAGGTATATATAGGGGCGTAGAAAGGCATAAGCAAGGCGCGAAGATTATGGACAATATAGTCATTGAATATGCCGAAGGCGATAAACTTTATGTGCCGTTCTCGGACATAAATTTAGTCCAGAAATATATAGGTTTCGAAAAGAAGTCTACTATCCACAAATTGGGAGGCAAGCTTTGGAAGAGGGCTAAACTCGCTGCCCAAAAAGGAATAAATAATCTTGCCCTTGAACTGCTTGAGCTTGCCGTAAAAAGAGAGGCGATGGAAGGGTTTCAGTTTTCAAAGGATGCGGACTGGCAGAAGGAATTAGAAGGCAATTTTCCGTTTAAAGAGACGCCGGACCAGGCGAAGGCGGCGGAGGAGGTAAAAGGAGATATGGAAAAGCCGAAGCCGATGGACCGCCTGATATGCGGCGACGTAGGCTACGGCAAGACGGAAGTGGCTCTTCGCGCGGCATTTAAAGCGGTTATGGATAATAAGCAGGTGGCCATGTTGGTACCGACCACAATATTGGCAGAGCAGCATTATAATACGTTTACAGGCAGGATGAAGAAATATCCCGTATCCATCGCCATGCTAAGCAGATTTAATACCGGATCCGAACAGAAGCGGATTCTCCAGTTGCTTAAGGACGGCAAAATAGATATAGTCATAGGTACGCACCGTCTTTTATCTTTGGACGTGGGTTTTAAGGATCTGGGGCTTGTAATAATAGATGAGGAACAGAGATTTGGCGTTAAGCATAAGGAGACATTGAAAAAGATGAGACTGATGGTGGATGTGCTTACGATGACGGCAACACCCATACCAAGGACTTTATACATGTCCCTGATGAGCGCAAAAGATATGTCGCAGTTGGAAACGCCCCCTCAGGATAGACTACCCATCAAGACAACTATTCTGCGTTATGACGAGGGAGCGATAAAAGAGGCCATAGAGCGTGAAGTGAGCCGGAAGGGGCAGGTATATTTTGTTACCAATAGGATAAGAGGGATAGAGAAGATAGCGTATCATTTGGAAAAATTGTGCCGCGACGCCAAGATTGATGTAGCGCACGGTCAAATGCCGCCCAGAGCCCTTGAGTCTGCGATGTTAAAATTTATAAAAGGGGATACAGATGTCCTTCTATCTACGGCAATAATAGAATCCGGCATAGATATACCCAACGCAAATACGATAATCATAAATAATGCGGACCGGTTCGGCCTGGCGGATTTATACCAACTGCGCGGCCGCGTGGGACGGTTCAAAAGGCAGGCATACGCGTATCTGGTCATGTCCAAAGAAGGCTCGTCAGCGACACTCGCCCAAAGCCGACTCGATACCATACATAAGTTTACGGCGCTCGGTTCCGGATTCAGGATAGCCATGAAGGACTTGGAAATGAGGGGCGCCGGGAATATTTTAGGGTCGGAGCAGCACGGCTATATAAATTCTATAGGTTTCGACCTTTATTGCAGGCTGCTAAAAGGCGCGGTCAGCGCATATAAAAAGACCTTGAGAATCGGCGCTTAGCGTGGTATACTAAATTTTCAACCGTTAGTACACAATTTACAGAAAGGAAATACGATGAAAAGGATCATGTTTGGTATACTGGCAGCCGCTCTTCTTTTGTCATTTGCCGGCTGTGCCAATGAAAGTAAGCGCATACTTGCCAAAGTGGACGGTGAAAGTATAACGCTTAAAAACTTTAATGACCGCATAACAAAACTGCCGAAACAATATCAGGATATAGTCAAAGCGCAGAAACGCAATTATCTAGACGACCTTATTATGGAAAAACTGCTGTATAAGAAGGCGGTAAAGACGGGCATAGATAAAGACAAAGAGACTCAGGAGATCATTGTCGAGGCAACAAAAAAGATCGTTATCGCAAGGCTTGTAGAGAGGGAAGTGGAGAAGAAGGTAAAGGTCTCGGATGATGAGGCCAGGAAATATTACGATGAACACAGCGAAGAGTTTATGCTGCCGGAGAGATGGCGCGCCTCTCACATACTTGTCGATACGCCCGAAGAGGCCAATGCGATAAAACAGAAATTGGACCAGGGCGCGTCGTTTGATGAACTGGCGCGGGAAAAGTCGAAAGACGCGACGGCGAAGATAGGCGGGGATATAGGATATTTCTCAAGGGGGCAGCTTGTGCCGGAATTTGAGGAGGAATGCTATAAGCTTAAAGTCGGCGAAGTGGGAGATGTGGTAAAGACACAGTTCGGTTATCATGTTATCATTCTTACAGACAAGAAGAATCCGGAAGTGCAGGAATTTGCGGCGGTAGGGGACATGATAAGGAAAGAACTGGAGCGCGAGAAAAAGAAGGCGCTCTTAGATAAGATGATGACGGATGTGCGCAGTAACGCCAAGATAGTCATAAATGAAAAACTTTTGGATGAAGAGATTAAGAAAGATGCTAAAGATACCAAGAATCCTCCGGAAGCGCCGACCGGAGCAGATTCGGGAAAGAGCGAATAACCAATAATATGAAAAAAAGATTTTATATAAAAACCATATGCGTTATGACTTTATTTCTGTTCGCAGCCGCGCAGTACGCCCATTCGGTAGTGGTAGATAAAATAGTCGGCGTCGTAAACGGCGAAGTGATAACCCAGCGCGAAGTGGCGCAATACCTCTATCCCGTATACGAGGAATATCAGAAAGAGTATACCGGAAGAAACCTCGAAGAAAAGATGATGGAAGCTGAAGACATGGTATTAAATCAGCTTATAGAGGATAAGCTGATCCTCTCGGAGGCCAAAAAGGAGGGCATAAAGGCCGATAATGATGAAGTAGATGCCCGGATCAGAGAGATTGCCATCGAGAGGTTTGGCTCGGAGGAGAAATTCAGAGAAGTGCTCGCTATACAGAATATATCCTTCAGCGAAATGAAAGAGTCGCTGAGAAACGATATCATAAAATCAAAAATAGTCCGCGAGAAAGTCGGCAGCAGAGTCATCATTACTCCCAGCGAGGTAAGGCGGTATTACGATGAGCATATTGATGAATTTGTAGAGCCGGAGAGCGCGGAAGTATTCAATATGTTAGTTAGAAAAAAAGAAGCGCAGGATGACAAGTCCAAAGAATTAATTAAGAAGATAAAAACACTCATTGATAACGGGAAGGATTTTGAAGCGCTTGCCATGGAATATTCGGAGGGGCCGAACGCCAAGGGCGGCGGAGGGTTAGGATTTATATCGAAAGGCGAGATGATAAAAGAGATAGACGAAACAATCTTCGCGCTGGAACCAACTCAGGTATCCGAGATCGTGGAAACTCCCATCGGTTATCATATATTTAAGGTAACTGAGAAACTGCCAGCAACATCAAAGGATTTTGATTCCGCAAAAGAGGAGATAACGGAAGCTATTTACAAAAAGAAGATACAGAGGAATCTTGCAAAATGGCTTAAGGAGCTGAAAGAAAATGCCTATATCTCCATCAAGTAAGCCGCTCGTCGCGCTTACCATGGGCGATCCCTCCGGAATAGGCGCCGAAATAATATTGCAGGCCCTCGCTAAACCCGCCATAAAAAAACTTGCGGACTATATAGTAATCGGCGACCTTCGGGTCCTTGAAAAAGCAAATCATATTTTACAAAGACGCGGCATGCCATCTATTTCTAAACCGGCGTCGATAAACGTACTTGACCTGCAAAATGTCCGGATGGGCGGATTTTCGTTCGGAAAAGAGCGCGCGGATTACGGAAGGGCTTCCATAGAGTACATACGCGAGGCCTTTCGGCTTGTAAGATCCGGGGCAGCAGATAGCATAGTCACCGCCCCCATAAATAAATCCTCTGCCAAAAAATCCGGTTTTAAATTTCCGGGGCACACTGAATACCTTGCCGCTCAGAGCGGCGCAAAAGATTATGTGATGATGCTTGCCGGCGGGCCTCTCAGGGTAAGCCTGGTCACGCGGCATGTCAGGCTAAAAAAAGTCTCTCGTATACTTACTTCGGCCAAGATAGAGCGAACTATAAATATCACGCTAAAAGCGCTGAAGGATGACTTCGGGATCTCCCGTCCCCGAGTGGGGGTATGCGCGCTTAATCCACACGCCTCGGACGGCGGTATTTTCGGAAACGAAGAAAAAAAGATAATCTCTCCGGCGGTGAATAAATTCCGAAGACAGGGAGTGAGCGGGCCGTATCCGGCCGATGCGCTTTTTTATGATGCCTACCATGGCAGGTTTGACTGCGTAATATGCCTTTATCATGACCAGGGCCTTATTCCATTAAAGATGATAGCGAGGGACAGCGGGGTAAATATCACTTTGGGGCTGGGTTTTGTAAGGACTTCGCCCGACCATGGTACGGCGTTTGATATCGCAGGAAAAGGCAAAGCGGATCCGCGTTCCATGGAAATGGCTATCAAAATGGCAGTAGATATGGCCGTTAATAGAAAAAGATATGCTTTCAAAAAGCGAAATTAAGTCCTTAGAGAAAAAATTCGGATTCAGGCCCCAGAAGAGACTGGGGCAGAATTTTTTAATAGATACGAACATACAGAAAAAGATCCTTGAGGCAGCTAATCTAAAAAAAAATGACACGGTATTAGAGGTAGGCCCGGGCCTCGGCGAGCTGACGTTTGATATGTCGAGATCGGTAAAAGAAGTTGTCGCTGTTGAGTTTGATAAGAAATTATTTTCTATTCTTGACGCGCTCGCGGGAGATTTTAAAAACATATCTATAGTGCATGAAGACTTTCTGAAGTATGATATCGCCGGGCTCTCGCCGCCGGGCGGGAAAATAAAAATCATATCGAATCTTCCATATTGTGTCAGTACGCCCATTATATTGAAACTGCTCCGGAATAAAGCCTGCATAGAATCGGCGCTCTTGACTCTTCAGCGGGAAGTAGCCGAGAGACTTACAGCAGAACCTAAAACCAAAGCATACGGCTCGCTGACTCTCTTTACGGCGTTTCAGGCAGAAGTAAAAAGGCTCTTCAATATAAAAAAGAATTCTTTTTATCCCGTGCCGCAGGTAGACTCTGCAGTCATACTGCTGAAACCGCGCAGGGAAGCGCCGGTCCAGGTCGATGACGAGGATCTCTTATTAGCTTTAATAAAGACAGCATTTTCGTCGCGCCGGAAGACGCTTGCGAATTCGCTCTTCGCGGCCGGTTTCAAAGATCTCCCCAAAACTACCATCCAGAATATCCTCCACAAAGCGGGCATATCTGAAAATGCGCGAGCGGAAGAGCTATCGCTCTCCGATTTCGCCCGCATCGCAAATCTTTTCTGAAATAATATTGGTACTCTCCTCGCTCCAGGCGAAATTCTTAACGCTTCTCACTTCGTCAAAAAGTGCCCTCGCTTTGCTCGGGCACCCCGGAAAGCTATTAACGGGGGCGGGGGCGAAATAACTCGGGGGCATTACCATGCCCCCTCATCCGGCACCTATGGTGCCGGACCGCTCCGCGGAACATATTTCGCCCTTTTAAAAACCGCTTTTTGACTCGTTCGAAGCTAAATTTCGCAGTCGCTCGGAGAGGTGCCAATATTATTTCAAGAGATTAAGTTGACATTTGGGAAATCGTGTGGTATTTTATACTATAATATTGCTCTATATACTTTTATTACCGTAAGTGTGGAGACGTAAGTGTCCATAACGAAAGATGATGTAAAATATATTGCCGCTCTCGCCAGGCTTAAATTGACCGAAAAAGAGACAGAGTATTTCACGGGCCAATTAAGCAGTATAATCGACTACATAGACCAATTGAAGGAATTGGATACCCGGAACATAGAGCCTACCACTCACCCAATGCCCATGCAGAATGTTTTCCGCCCCGATATTGTCAAGCCATCGCTCAACGCGGATGACGTTTTAAAGAATGCGCCGGCGAAGGAAAATAACCTTTTCAAAGTTCCCAGGATTATTGAGGAAAGTTAGATGGACCTAAACAGACATACGGCACTCGCCCTTTTGGAGATGATAAAAGCAGGGAAAGCCAATGCCCGGGAAGTGCTGGATGATGTCCTTAAAAGAATAGAGTCTGTCGACAAAAAGGTAAAAGCCTTTATCAATATCGCAAGCCCCGAAACATTGAAGCGCAGGCTCTCATCGCAGCCCAAAGGCAGGCTGAGCGGTATCCCCATTGTCTTAAAAGATAATCTTTGCCAAGAAGGGCAGCCGGCAACCTGTTCCTCAAAGATTCTTAAAGGATTCAATCCGCCTTACAACGCTACGGTAGTGGAAAAATTGGAAAAAGACGGTGCCGTTATAATCGGAAAGGCCAATATGGATGAGTTTGCTTTTGGCTCTTCCTGCGAAACATCTTCTTACGGCGCCACAAAAAATCCATGGGACCTTACGCGGATACCGGGCGGTTCGAGCGGCGGTTCCGCCGCGGCAGTAGCGGCAGACGAGACGATTTTAGCCCTCGGTTCGGATACGGGCGGTTCCATACGCCAGCCCGCCGCTTTATGCGGCGTTGTCGGATTAAAGCCGACTTACGGGCGCGTTTCGCGCTACGGGCTCATTGCATTTGCGTCAAGCCTGGATCAGATAGGTCCCATAGCTAAGGATGTTGCCGATTGCGCGCTGCTTCTTAATGTAATAGCGGGCTACGATGAAAAAGATTCCACATCTGTAAATGCGCCGGTTCCCGATTATCTTGACTCACTTGGCCGCGATATAAGCGGGCTTAAAGCGGGAGTGCCGAAGGAATATTTTGTAGAGGGGTTGGACAAGGAAGTGAGGAATAGCGTAAGAGAGGCTATAAATGTTTTTAAAAAACTTGGCGTAAAGATAATGGACATAAGCCTTCCGCACACCAAATATGCGGTAAGCACTTATTATATAATTGCCCCCGCGGAAGCAAGTTCAAATCTCGCGCGTTTCGACGGTGTCCAATACGGCCACAGGCGAAAAGGCGCCAAAAATATCATAGATATGTACAAAGATACTAGGTCAGAGGGGTTCGGAGACGAAGCGAAACGGCGTATCATGCTGGGTACTTACGTTCTTAGCAGCGGTTATTACGATGCTTATTATCTTAAGGCGCTTAAAGTCAGGACGAAGATAAGAGAAGATTTTGAGAAGGCTTTCAAAGAGTGCGATTTCATAATTACTCCTACATCCCCTACGGCAGCATTCAAGATAGGAGAAAAGACAGGCGACCCTATCAGCATGTATCTTTCGGACGTTTATACTATCCCGGCCAATTTGGCGGGAATACCGGGCATATCGATACCTTGCGGCTTTACCGAAAACGGGCTGCCGATAGGCCTTCAGATACTTGCAAGGGCGTTTGGGGAAGAGACGATCTTCAAAGCGGCGCACGCCTTTGAGCGGAGCACGGATTTTCATAAAAGGAAACCGGCATTATGAAATACGATGTTTACATAGGGCTTGAGGTTCATCTTCAGCTGTCAACAAAGACAAAAGCGTTCTGTTCCTGCGGCACCGTCTTCGGCGAAGCGCCGAACAGTCAAACGTGCCCCGTATGCCTTGGCCTTCCGGGCGCGCTGCCTGTCCTGAATAAAGAGGTGCTTACAAGCGCCATAAAAGTTGCGCTCGCTCTTGACTGTTCGATAGCCGAAAGGATGAAATTTGACCGCAAAAATTATTATTACCCTGATCTACCGAAGAATTTTCAGATCTCACAATATGACAAGCCGCTTTCATATGACGGGCACCTGGACATAACTATCGGCGGAAAAGAAAAGAGGATAGGCGTAAAAAGGGTGCACATAGAAGAAGACGCGGGTAAATTATTTCATAAAGCGGATTACAGCCTTGTGGACTATAACAGGACAGGTACTCCGCTTCTGGAAATAGTATCCGAGCCGGATATGTCATCACCGGAAGAGGCATATGCGTATTTAGCGACTCTAAAGTCCGTATTGAAATATCTGGACGTCTCGGATTGTAACATGGAGGAAGGCAGCCTGCGGTGCGACGCGAATATATCTTTGAATCGAAAAGGTTCGGGGAAGCTGGGCACAAAGACGGAGCTTAAGAACATGAATTCATTTAAGTGGGTCAGGAGCGCCCTGGAGTACGAAATCAACAGGCAGTCCGAAATACTCGATGATGGCGGAAAGATTACCCAGGAAACGCGGTTATGGAACGCTGATAAGGCCGTCACTATTTCCATGCGCACGAAAGAGGAGGCCCACGATTACCGCTATTTTCCCGAGCCGGACCTTGTGCCTTTTAGCGTAAGCAGGGAATTGGTCGACGAGGTAAAGCGCGCGATTCCGGAGCTTCCGAAAGAGCGGATGGCGCGTTTTGTTTCGCAGTATGCTATACCGGCTTACGACGCCTCGGTGCTTACACAGGAAAAGAAGGCCGCCGATTTTTTTGAAGAGGCCGTAAGGATACATAGTAATCCCAAGGGTATATCAAATTGGATAATGGGAACTTTAAATGCCATACTTAATGAGAAACGCCTGGATATAGACAGGACAAAGCTTTTACCCGCTAACCTTGCGCTTATGGTAAAGATGATAGACGACGGCGCGATAAGCGCCAAAATAGGAAAAGAGATGCTTTTGGAAATGGTTGATACGGGAGAGTCGCCGGATGTATTGGTAGAAAAGAAAGGGCTCAGGCAGATTTCAGATGCCGGGGCGCTTGAAGGTATTATAGATAAAATCATTAAAGAAAACGAAAGATCGGTAAGCGATTATAAATCGGGCAAGAAAAACGCATTGGCGCATCTTGTGGGGCAGATAATGAAGGATACCAAAGGACGCGCAAACCCCAAAACCGTCAATGAAATCTTGCTCAAAAAATTGGAGGGGTAATATACATCATGAAGGCAAAAAAGATTCTCTTATGGATAGTTGTGCTGGCGTTGTTGTTTACATTAAGGACGGCTAATTGCGCCCAGAAGGCCGAAAAGCGCCAAGACATGTCGGCGATGTACGAACAGATACAGCTATTCTCAGATGCCATTACCATCATACAGAAGAATTATGTGGATACCATAGAGCCCAAAAAATTGATATACGGCGCGCTCGGAGGCATGCTGAGGGCGCTTGACCCATACAGCCAGTTTATGGATCCCGATATGTACAACGAGATAAAAGTGGAGACCACCGGCAAATTCGGCGGGCTGGGCATAGAGATATCAATACGCGATAACCTCTTGACCGTAATAGCGCCCATAGATGGTACGCCAGCGTATAAGGCAGGCATAAAGGCGCTCGACAGGATAGTGAAGATCAACAATGAGTCCACAAGAGATATAACCCTGCTCGAGGCCGTAAAGAAATTAAGGGGAGAACCGGGCACGACAGTCGATGTTACGGTTTTGCGCGAAGGCGAGAAGAAGCTTTTGGATTTTACTATAAAAAGGGACATAATAAAAGTAGACAGCTTAAAGAAAGCGGAAGTACTGGAAGGCGACATAGGATATATCAGGCTTATCGAATTTCAGCAGGACACCTCCAAGGAACTTGATAAAGCGCTTGCCTCTCTTGAAGTCAAAAATATCAAGGGACTTATACTGGACCTGAGGGATAACCCAGGCGGGTTGTTGGACAGCGCCGTTGATGTGTCGGATAAGTTCCTGCATAACAATGAAATTATAGTGACGACAAAAGGCAGGCAGGAAGATCAGGTTTTGGAGTTCAGGGCGCGTAAGAAAGGCGCCCTGCATGATTATCCGATAGCCATCCTTGTAAACGGCGGATCAGCAAGCGCTTCTGAGATAGTTGCCGGCGCGATACAGGATAATAAGAGAGGGCTTGTGATCGGCATAAAGACTTTCGGCAAAGGATCTGTCCAGACTGTTGTACCATTACCGGACGGCTCGGCACTCCGGATCACGACGGCGAAGTATCTTACGCCGAGCGGCCGCTCAATAATGAACGACGGCATAGAGCCGGATGTAGTAGTTGAACAAAAAGAATATAAAGAGTCGGCAAAAGAAAATGCCGAAGATATATTTGAGAGCCTCGAAGAGAAAGACCTGGAGAAAGCGCTCGAGGAGAATAAAAAAGCGTATGACCACCAGCTTTCGACGGGCATCAATATATTACGCGGGATAATAGCTTATAACGGTAAAGGCATTCGTGATTGATTTTTTATCCGGTCGCGCAAAGCTTATCATAGCTCTTCTTGCGGCCCTTGTGGTGGTTTTCGTGCTTTTTGCGCGAAGAGACTATACAGGGAATACCGAGCGCCTTGACTCTATGATCTTGGAAACGGTACGGGATTCTGGTGTTCCCGACAGCGATTTTGTTTTCGGCAAACAAGAGAAAGGTAAAAGCGGCGGCCGCACCTTCTTAAAGATCACGCGCCGCTACGAAGTAAGCCGGAGCTTTGACCTTAACAGATTTCAGTCCGAGATAGACAAAAAGCTGCGTAAGACAGGTTTTAAAACCGTAAAATCCGTTTTCGAAAAGCGCGGGGAGCGCGAGGAACATACAGTCTATTTTTCCTTTAAAAACAGGATAATATATGAGATATCGTTTTTGAAGAAAGCATATGGGCGTATTTCGCGCCGAGGCGCAAAGAATGCTAAGATCGCTATAGTCCTGGATGACTTTGGTTATAACATGAATAATCTCGAAACTCTTTACGGCATAAACGCGCCTATTACGATATCGATTCTGCCGAATATCACTTATTCAAAAAGGATTGCGGAAGAGGCGAGCGCAAAGAATATAGAGATCCTTTTACATCTGCCGCTTGAACCGCGCGGAGAAGAAGATAATCTGGAGCCCGGGACCATAAAGGTCGGTATGCCGCCCAGAGAAGTCAAGGCGTTGTTGAAAAAGGCGATAGAAAGCGTGCCGCGAATAAAAGGCGTCTCTAATCATATGGGCTCAAAGGCCACAGAAGACAAAGAGCTGATGAAGGTAATATTTGACGAGCTCAAAAAGCGGCGCTTATATTTTATGGACAGCCTTGTTACCGACAGCTCTATGTGCGAAGTCGCGGCCCTTAAGTCCGGATTGCGCATTGCGACAAGAGATGTATTTCTGGATAACGAATCGGACGAAAGATATATAGAAAATCAACTAAGGCGCACTGCCGAAATAGCCGCAAAAAGCGGCTCAGCCGTAGGGCTGGGCCACGACCGGCCGAACACAATACGCGTATTGGCAAAGATCATCCCAGAACTTAAAAGCGAAGGATTTCAATTTGTCTATCTTTCGGAACTCGTGAAGTGATATGATAGTCTTAGGCATAGAGACCTCATGCGATGAAACTGCCGTGGCAGTTCTTAAAGATAATACGATACTTTCTAATTCGGTTTCATCTAGCATTGACCTGCATAAGGACTTCGGAGGCGTGATACCCGAGATAGCATGCAGGTATCATGTGGAGTATATAAACTATGTCCTTCGCGATGCCCTTAAAGCGGCAGGCAAGACTTTAAAAGATGTAGACCTTATTGCTGTTACGGTCAAGCCGGGGCTTGTGGGCGCGCTTTTAGTAGGCGTGTCACTTGCCAAGGCGCTGGCCTTATCGCTGGATGTGCCGATAATAGGGGTGGATCACCTGATAGCGCACTTGTATGCGCCATGCGTAAGCGGTGAGAATGTTAAATTCCCGTTTGTCGGGATGGTGGTATCGGGCGGGCACACAAATCTATTTTTAGTACGCAGCGTAACAAAATATAAACTATTGGGACAGACGCTGGATGATGCCGCAGGCGAGGCATTCGATAAAGTTGCAAAACTCCTGGGGTTGGGGTATCCGGGCGGCCCGGTCATACAGAAAATGGCAGCGAAAGGCAGGGTGGATAAGAAACTTTTTTCTCTCGAAAGCTTTGACGGCAGCCTCAATTTCAGTTTTAGCGGCATTAAGACGGCGGTTCTTTACCACTTGCGGGATAGGCTAAAGAAAGGGAAACTAGCCGCCAAAGAGATCAATGATATTGCCGCAAGTTTTCAGGATGCGGTAACCGATATTTTGACAAAAAAAGCTATCCTTGCGTGCGAAAGAGAGAGGGTGTATACTTTGGTATTGGGCGGCGGAGTAACGGCTAATGAGGAGCTGAGGCGGAAGATAGCCGGCGCTACGCAATATAGCGGTATAAAGCTGTATCTTCCCCTCAAAAAATTGTGTCTGGATAACGCTGCGATGGTTGCGGGATTGGGAGGGGCGCTGTACAAAAGGAGAGTAATATCCGATCTTGGTATCAGCGCTGAATCAAGCAGTATTTATGCCGCATAAAAAATTTTAAAAAGGAGAGTCCATGATACAAGTTAGCGATTGGCAAATGATAATGCGCCTTGTAATGAGCGTGCTCCTTTGCGGAGCAATCGGCCTGGAACGGGAGGTGCGCGGGAGATCCGCGGGCCTGAGGACGCATATATTGGTGGGCTTAAGCTCGTGCCTTTTGATGATAATATCTATTTTTGTGGCGCAGAGTTTCGGTGAAGCGCATATGTTTGACCCGGGGCGTATAGCAGCGGGAGTAGTGACGGGCATGGGGTTTCTCGGCGCCGGCACAATAATACGCTACGGCGAGTCTATAAAAGGATTGACTACGGCAGCGAGTTTATGGGCGGTAACGGCAGTAGGATTGGCCGTAGGAGCCGGATTTTATCTGGCGGCATATGTTTCAACAGCTTTAATTCTAATAACGCTTTTTGCATTATCACGAGTTGAAAAAAGTATCAGTAAAGGGAAATAAATAGGAGGTGCGGCATGATGAAGAGGAGAGAAGCCGTAGAAAAAGTGCTTGATGTTGATGCCACTATGCAGGGTTCGTTGACGTTTAAGGATCCGGTGAATCTGCGCATAAACGGCAGTTTTGACGGGACACTTGATACGAAAGGCACTCTGACAATCAGCGAAAGCGCTATTGTCAGAGCAGAAATAAGGGGCGAGAGCATAATCGTTGCCGGCCGCGTATACGGCAATATAATCGCCGAACGCGAGCTTAAAATAATTCCGCCGGCACATGTTACGGGCAATGTTACCACGCCGCGCCTCAATATACTTGACGGGGCCGTGTTGGACGGCGAATGTCACATGACTACGCCCGGGAGCCATTCAAGCAGCGCGACAAAGAATGTTATGACAGCAGAGGAGCTCGCCAAGTATCTTGAAGTGGAGACCCCCATGATTTTTGAATGGGCCTCCTCCGGCAAGCTTCCGGCTTTCAAAGACAAAGACAACTGGAAATTTGAGAGAAATAGAATAGACGAGTGGATAGCAAACGGCAAAGTGATCTAGGTAATAAATGCAAGAAAATAGCCCGCTAATGGCGTTAAGCTATTTCCTTGGTGGAACTCGGGAGATTTATAATGCTAATGAGTAAGACAAATTGCGCGAATAAGCGCTGGGAAGAAAAATAGCGTATGCACCAAGAAAAACTTTTAAACATAAAAGAGGTGGCGGAATATTTAGGCCTTTCCGAAGAAAAGGTAAAGCGCCTTGTCTCCGCAGGGGATATCCCTGCATATAAGATTGCCGGGCTTCTGCTCAGATTTAAAAAAGACCAGATAGATCAATACAAAAGAAAGATAATTTCGGGTGATACAACGCAGGCAATTCCGGCTTCTTTCCGGATAGAACGAAAAGCAGGCGCAGCCAGACGTGCTTTTGCAAAAGAGGAAGCGGCGGTACCTTATTCGGTTATGGAAAAGCTCGAAGACTTCCTTTACTATAACGATTTTTACATTCTGTCGCTCATTCTGCTTCTGCTTGTGCTATTCGCAATTTTTGATATGTAGGGCTTATGCGGAGTGAAAAGATTTTACTGGATGTCCTCGCGAAAGTGAGGGCCGGGAAGATTTCTAAAAATAAGGCGGCCAGAGCGCTAAGCGGATTTCCTTCTCGCGAACTTGAATTCGCCAATATAGATTGCGCGAGGCACGCACGATGCGGCTTTCCTGAAGCAGTTTATTGCGAAGGCAAGACAGTAGAACAGATCAGGCGGATATCACGCGAGATATTGAAGTGCGACGGGTTTCTTCTTTTGACGCGATTGGCCGAAAGTTCCTATAAAAAGATAAAGCGGTCTTTCCCGCATTTAAAATACAATAAGCTTGGCAGGGTAGCCTATTGCCGGAAGGCTTTGGCGCCGGCATGGAAGAACAAGAATAGAAAAGTTATTCTTATAATAACTGCGGGGACTTCCGATATCCCGGTTGCCGAGGAAGCGAAGGCGACACTTTTAGCTGTAGGCGCAAACGTCAGGACTCTCTACGATGTCGGTGTAGCGGGCATCCACCGCGTTTTAAATAAAGTGGATGAGCTTAGAGAGGCCAATGTCATCATAGTGGCGGCCGGCATGGATGGCGCCCTCGCGAGCGTTGTGGGTGGAATTGTCTCAAAGCCCGTGATCGCCGTTCCTACAAGCTGCGGTTACGGGGCGAGCTTTAAAGGGCTGGCGGCGCTTCTTACCATGCTTAACAGCTGCGCGCCGGGTGTATCCGTTGTAAATATTGATAATGGTTTCGGCGCCGCATACATAGCGAACATGATTAATAATATGAATCTTAAGTAGCAATTAGCAACATCAGCTGAAAGCTAAAAAACATGCCGATAAAACCCGAAATAATCGAAGAGATGCTTAAAGGGACCGGGCTCCTTCGCGCCGACGAGATAAAGGATGCCCTTCGCCTCCAGCGCGATACAAGAGAACGGCTCGGACTTATTTTTTTAAGGAAGGGTAGTATATCGGACGAAAATATAAGAAGCGTCGTTACCGCTCAGATAGGCATCGAAACCGAAAAGACAGAAAACCTGAAGATAGAGTCTGATACTTTAAGAAAAGTTCCGGTGACCTTTGCCCACCACCACCGCGTAATCCCCGTAAAATTCGAGAACGATACCCTTACCGTCGCAACGGATAACCCGTTTAATTTTCTTGCGTTCGGCAACTTTAAAATTTTCCTCGGTTATAAAATAGAAGGTATTCTTACCACCGGGCAGGATCTGGATGATTTGCTGGAAAAGTATTACGGATTAAAAGAAGGCGCGCCCATTGACGCGCTGGTAGCGGGTATGGATACCCGTAAGAAGATAACGCTGAGAGAGATTGAAGAAGAAAAGGCTCGGCCGATATCAAAAGAAGAGGAGACGCCCGTAGTCAAGCTGGTAGGCCTTCTTATAGCCGAAGCCTTTAAGAAAAGAGCAAGCGATGTCCATATAGAACCCCTCGAAAACAAATTTCGTATAAGGTATAGGATCGACGGCGTGCTTCATGAAGTGCCCGGCCCTCCTAAAAGATTACAGGCCTCGGTCATAAGCAGAGTTAAGATAATGGCCGGAATGGACATAGCGGAAAAGAGGCTCCCGCAGGACGGAAGGATCAGGATAGAGATAGGCGGTAAAGAATTGGACCTCAGGGTCTCAACCCTTCCCGCCATATACGGCGAAAGCGTAGTCTTGCGAATATTGGATAAATCCAGCTTCCTGCTTGGGTTGAAAGAGCTGGGATTTATGCCTGAGGATGAGAAGAGATTCGAACGCCTTATAAAAGCGCCTAACGGCATACTTCTTGTTACGGGGCCTACAGGCAGTGGTAAGACGACGACTCTTTACGCCTCGCTTAGCCACATAAATAAACCTGACAGAAAACTGATCACGGTTGAAGATCCGGTTGAATATCAGATAAGCGGCATAAACCAGGTGCAGGTCAAGCCGCAGATAAACCTTACATTTGCCATGGGACTGAGGAGCATATTGCGCCAGGCCCCCGACGTAATAATGGTGGGCGAAATAAGAGATTTTGAGACAGCGCAGATAGCGATACAGGCAGCGCTCACCGGCCATCTTGTTTTTTCGACCTTGCACACAAATGATGCGCCCGGGGCGGTGACCAGGTTGATAGATATGGGCATTAAGCCCTATCTTGTCGCCTCGGCCCTTCAGGCAGTACTAGCCCAGCGGCTTGTCAGGGTGATATGCCCCAACTGCAAAGAAGAATACGATCCCAGTAAGGAAGAGATAGCGGCGCTGAATCTCAAGCCGGAACAATTGAAAAAAGCTAAATTTTTTAGAGGAAAAGGGTGCGACGAATGCGGTAATAGCGGTTATCGGGGCAGGATAGGTATTTTTGAATTACTAATAATGACTGATGAGGTGCGGGAGATGATATTTGAAAAGGCCTCGAGCAGCACGCTAAAGGAAAAGGCAAAGAATTTCGGGATGGCGACTCTTAGAGAAGACGGAGTGAGGAAGGTGCTAAAAGGCATGACCACTGTATCGGAAGTAATGAGAGTAACGCAGCAGGATGTGGTTTGAAAATAATGTAGTCCCTCGGCTTCGCTCGGGACGATTTGCAGCCGAGCAATAGAGGGCAAATCGGAGGGCATATGGAAATAGATCAACTTTTACAAATATGTATCGAACGTAACGCGTCAGATATCCATCTTACCGTAGGAAAGCCACCTACCCTGAGGGTGGACGGTATGTTGGATCCGCTGGATTATAATCCTCTTTCGGCAAACGATACGGAAGCGCTCATCAAATCGATAACAAGCGAAAGTCATCTTCAGAAAGTCCAGAAGTTCGGAGGAGCAGATTTTGGCTTGAGTTTCGGCGATGTCGCGAGATTCCGCGTCTCTGTCTATAAGCAGAAAGGATACTGGGGGACATCGCTCCGGCTTATTCCCTCCAAGCTGCTTACATTTGAGGAGATAGGCCTGCCGCTTAGCGTAAAAGAACTTTTGCATAGGCCGAGGGGTCTTATACTTGTAACGGGCCCCACAGGCGGCGGAAAGACGTCGACCTTGGCATCTATGACCGACTATGTAAATACTAACCGCGATGCTCATATCATAACCATAGAAGACCCGATAGAATATTACCACGAGCATAAAAGAGGCATCATCACACAGCGCGAACTGGGGGTTGACGTATATTCTTTCAGCGAGGCGATAGTAAGGGGCCTAAGGATGAACCCCGACGTTATACTTGTGGGAGAGATGCGCGATTTGGCTACCATAGAAGCCGCTATTCTGGCGGCGGAAACCGGCCATCTCGTTCTTGCGACGCTCCATACTACAAGCGCAGCCCAGACAGTGGATAGAATCATAAATGTGTTTCCTCCGCAGCAGCAGGAGCAGGTAAGAATGCAGCTATCTACTTCTATCCTTGCCATATTCTGCCAGCAGCTTCTTATAAAAGCGACTAAAAAAGGAAGGGTCGCGGCGTTTGAAATAATGATCACGACCTCGTCTATACAGAACCTTATACGCGAGAAGAAGACATTCCGCATAACATCCGATATTCAGACGGGGGCAAAATACGGGATGAAGACATTTGACTCATCCCTCGTAGAGCTATACCAGCGCAACCTTATAGATTATGAGACGATGCTCCTAAAAGCATTTGAACCCGATCAGATTGAATTGCGGTTTCAAAAGGGGAGGAAATGAGCGAGAAGAAATATAAATCCCTGGGAAAGTTATTGCTTGATAGGGGCCTTATTACCGAAAGCCAGCTGCAGCAGTCCCTTGACGAGCAAAGGTATACCGGTAAATTGCTGGGAAGGACCCTGGTCGAGCTCGGCTTTGTCAAAGAAGACGAAATACTCAAAACGCTGGGCGTCCAGGCCGGTATAGAGTTTATCGATTTATCCAAAATAGACATACCCAAGGAAGTGCTGCAGAAGGTCTCGCCTACTATTACAAAGATATACAAGATTATGCCGGTCAAATTTGAGGGAAGTCTTCTTACCATAGCTATGAGCGACCCGCTCAATGTGAATATATCCGACGATCTCAGGTTTATGCTCGGCTGCAATATAAAGGGCGTGATAGCCAGAGAAAATGATATACTCTCGGCAATACAAAAGTATTACGGCGAAAGAGGCGAATCCATAAATGAGCTGCTCGGCGAGATAGATAAGAATATCCCGGCCGGCCAGCGCGAAGAGATAGAAGAAGAGGTGACGGACGTTGTAGTCCTGCAGGAACTCGCCTCGCAGCCTCCCGTCGTAAAACTGCTTAACCTTATACTTTTGCAGGCGGTGAAAGACAGGGCCTCGGATATACATTTTGAACCTTTCGAAGATAAGTATGCGATACGCTACAGGGTGGACGGTATATTATACGACATAACCACCCCGCCCAGAAATCTGGCGCTCGCGATAAGTTCAAGGATAAAGGTAATGTCAAGCCTCGATATAGCGGAACGCCGCCTGCCGCAGGACGGCCGCATAATGATATCGGTGGAAGGCAAAAACATCGATTTGAGGGTCTCTACGCTTCCGACTGTCTTTGGAGAGAGTGTCGTTATGAGGGTTTTAGACAGGGATGTTGTGAGCCTGTCGCTTGACCAAGTAGGGATGTCGGAAGACGTAAAGAAGGAGACGCGGCGCATTATTAACAAGCCAAACGGCATAGTGCTGTCCACAGGCCCGACGGGCTGCGGCAAGACGACCACGCTTTATTCGTGCCTGCGCGAAATAAATAGAATAGATTATAAAATAATAACCACCGAGGATCCGGTGGAATACGATATATCCGGGATCATACAGGTCTCCATAAAGCCGAAGATAAACCTCAATTTTGCGACCTGCCTCAGGCACATCCTGCGCCAGGACCCCGACATAATAATGGTGGGTGAAATCAGGGATGCCGAAACCGCGCAGATAGCCATTCAGGCTTCACTTACCGGCCATCTTGTCCTGAGTACGTTACATACAAATGATGCACCGGGCACCATAACACGGCTTATAAATATGGGAGTGGAACCGTTTCTTATAACTTCCACCCTTGAGGCGATAATAGCCCAAAGGCTCATAAGAGTAATATGTAAAAATTGCCGCGAAAGATATCATCCGGACCAGAATACGCTTGAGGAGACAGGCCTTAGAAAGGAAGAGCTTAAGGATATGGTTTTTTATAAAGGCAAAGGTTGCGGCCAATGCAATAAAAACGGCTATAAGGGCAGGATCGGGATATTTGAGCTTCTGATTATTACAGAAGGCCTGAAACCGCTTATAATGGATAAGGTCCGGACAAGCGTGCTCAGACAGGCGGCGCGCAAAGAAGGCATGGTGACATTGAGGGAAGATGGCCTCAAAAAAGTGCGCGAGGGTATAACGACCATAGAGGAAATAATGCGCGAGACGCAGCAGTACTTATAGGATAACGCATGCCGATATATTCTTATAAAGCAATAGATAAATTCGGAAAAGAGATAGCGGACGAAGTAGATGTCGCAAGTTATGACGAAGCGATAAAAAAGCTGCGCGGCCTGGGTTACTTTCCTACGCAGATTACCGCAAAGCGCAGCAAGGCATCTACTCGCGCCGCACATGCCGCGGGAGGAGCCGTTGGAGGGGTAGGCCTTTCCATGGAAATAAGCATACCGTTTCTTGGGATCGGTTCCGTCAATCAGAAACAGGTGACGCTTTTTACCCGGCAGTTAGCCACGCTTATAGGTGCGGGCCTGCCGCTTGTAAGGAGCCTTAATATTTTGCGGGACCAGATGAAGGCGGGGTCCTTTCGTAACATGGTACAGAGCGTCGCGAATCAGGTGGAAACAGGAAGTACTTTCTCAGACGCGCTGCTCAAGCATCCAAAGGCATTTTCGAGATTATTTGTTAATACCGTAAAAGCTGGCGAAACAGGGGGCGTTTTGGAAGTTGTGCTTACGCGTCTGGCGGAATTCAGCGAAAAGAGCGAGCGATTGAAGAACCGCATAAGATCGGCTCTTGCGTATCCCATCCTTGTCATCATGATAGCCCTCGGCGTCCTATCATTTCTCATAATCTTCGTCATCCCCAAGTTTATGGAACTTTTTAAGGAGCTAGGCACGGAACTTCCGCTTCCGACATTGATACTCTTACAAATAAGCGATTTTATGCAGCATAAGTGGCTATTAGGCATCATTTTTATCGTCGGTTTTATAATTCTTTATAACTTCGCGCTGCGCTTGGAACCGTTTAGGCTTTTAATAGATAATATAAAATTGCACCTGCCGGTATTCGGCGTTTTGGCCCAGAAGGTGGCAATCGCGAGATTCTCGCGCACGCTGGGGACGCTTATATCGAGCGGTGTGCCCATTCTACAAGCTCTTATGATCACAAAAGATACCGCGGGCAATGAAGTCATAGCCCGTTCACTTGGCAGGGTCCATGATAGTATCCGCGAAGGTGAGTCCATAGCAGGGCCGCTGGCAAAGACGAAGATATTTCCCCTCATGGTAGTCAATATGATAAGCGTGGGGGAAGAGACCGGCTCGCTCGACCAGATGCTTAACAAAGTAGCCGACACGTATGATGATGAGGTGGATGTTACCGTTACCGCGCTTACCTCGCTACTTGAGCCCCTGTTAATAGTGGGAATGGGCTTAATAGTCGGCGCTATCGTAATATCGATGTTTTTACCCCTGGTCAAGCTATTGACTACGTTGAGCGCGTAATGTATACTTATAGGCTGTCACGAAACTCGTTCTTTTAAACAGTGAAGAAGGACTTGATAAAGCGCAACTTATGACTACCACCGGATTTTACAGCAGCCAGGGCTACAGCCAATACCGATATATGCGCC
>JAHIPI010000041.1 GCA_018894435.1 Candidatus Omnitrophota bacterium
AACCCGGATTTTGCAATAGAATTTAAGTTTTAAACGCTGTAGCCCACGAAAATTCATCAATTTTAGCAAACAATCCTTCAAACCATGGCCTTCGTTTTTGAGCCAAAGAGACCTTAAGCACTTTTTGGCGGTATTTTTTCCCAATCCAGCTTCCTATTGCAAAGCATTGGAATCTTATCGTCTGTAATCGAGGTTGTATTTTAAGGCCGAGAACCGCCTGCCTAAACAGACTAACCAAATTATATGCCACCATAACACATCTGAATGCGGCTTCAGTCGCGTAAAAATCTTTCGTACAAAACCCATTTAGGCCAAAATCATGTTTTAATTCTTCGATTCTATTTTCAGAATCAGCTCTTTGCCTGTATAGCCGCCAGACTTCAGGCGCAGGCAGGCCGAGGTTTGTAACCCAAGCTTGATATCGATAGTCATGCATATCAAAAAGATATTTGCCGCCGGCTTGCGGCCGTTCTTCTACCAATTGGCGAATAGCTGTAATCCTGCGCGCTTTTTGCCATGATCCGGCCTGATATTCAAATTCACCGCATTCGATTCCATTGTCAATTCTTGTCCAATTTTTTATCGCTTGGATTTTACCTTTTATTATAGAATTCATCTTTGCGGCAATAATATATTCCAAGGCTTTGTTTTCAATATCATCAATAAATTTTCCGTCGAAGAATCCGGCATCGGCCCGCAATAAGCCAATACGATGCTTGCCTAATATATCCATAGTTTCGGACAAAAATACTTTTGCTCCGTTGGCGCTTCCCGTATTGCCTGGCCTTAACCAACTATGAGCTACCATGCGTATATCCGCGATGAAAGCCATAATTGGATGATGGCTTGGCCTGCCGGGTTTACGCGGATTATATCCAACGAGACTGCCTTCTTGACTTCCATAACGTGTTATAACCGAAGAGTCTAAATCAAGCGTAATGGTCTTTTCAGGAATTTGTTCAAAAAACCATTTGTTAATTTTGCCAAAAACATTATCAACACATTCTCTGTTGAACTTCTTAAAAAATCTCGTATAGGTGCTTACGCAGGGCATACGGTTCCATCCAAAAATCTCTTTTAAGGCATCATCGAATCGCACCATTGCAGTGTGGGAGAATCTTACTCCGCCCAACCATACGCTAACCCAAAAACTTTCTATAACTTGGACAGGATTATATCCGCAGTTCGATGCAGGCCATGGCAGGCAGGATTCCTCTAGAACTTTTCTAATTTCTGTCCGATCTAAAAACTCTTTGAACATCCGCATCCCGCCCCATGCCGTTACTTTCCTGTCGGTAAATTCCCACTGGATATTCTTTGTTATTGCCTGCATCTTTTTGTGCCTCCGTCATTTTTACATGCGTTGTCGTAACCCCTAATATTATAGACAATTATATCACTACCTGCGCGTTAAGAAAAGAAGCTATTGCAAAATCCGGGTTAAACGGGCTTATCAAATGCGGTAAATGCGGCAGCTCCTACATATCCTATTTTGCCTACGGCCGGGGCCGCAGAAAATTCTACTACTATGCCTGCAGCCGCGCCTTCCAGAAAATGGGATGCGATGCCTCAAAAATTCCTGCCATAGGTTTCGAGAAAGCCGTGATCGACTTCTTCAGGCGGGCCTCGAAGGATCAGGATATCGTGGTAAATGCCATAGGCGATGCTATCCACGATTCGAAAGACAAGCTCTCTAAAGTCGAAAAATCCATCACGGAAATCGAGAATAAGCTAAAAGACGCAAGGCATACGGCCGATAAGCTGCTTACTCTTGCGATGGAAGGCGCTGTATCAAAAGGCCCCGCTTATAAGGCCAAGATGGATGCTGCGGATATTGAAATCCTCACTCTTGAAGACAAGCTGTCAAAGCTCGAAGCCCGGCGCCGCGTGACTCAGATATCTGCCGACTCAGGCGAGTTCTTATACTCGAATATCCGGTTTGTAATGAAGCATATAGGCACGGCCCCGCTGGAAGCTCAAAAGACCCTGCTAGAGTCCATCATTAAGTCCATAACGATGTCTGAGGATCATATCGAGCTCAGGGCATACATCGGTCAGCCCTTTGCCGAGATTGCCTGTAATCTGCCCAACGTACCCCATAATAACTTCAGTAACCTCAGTAATACCTCTGAAAATAAAACAGGCCCCCAAAGTGACTGCGGGGCCCTTGTTGCTGACGCTCATGGTTCAAAAGAGCGTCCAAATTGGCGTCCCCATGGGGATTTGAACCCCAGTCGCAAGCTTGAAAAGCTCGTGTCCTAGGCCAGACTAGACGATGGGGACGCTATGAAATTATTCTTTTGCGAAGAAATTATAAAGTTTTGCTACAAGCCAACCCGCTCCGAATCCGCCTGCGAAGCCGTAACATAGGCCCAGCAAAGCGCCGTTGGTACTTATATCGTAGCCGGGCAATACGGAAGCCAGTGAATATAGACAATACTTGCCATATACCCTGGCAGTCCACAGCGAACCAAGAGTTAACAATAAAATAATTATGCCACCTATCAACCCTACGGAAAAACCTAAAGCCCTTGCGTTCAGCTTCATCATATCCCCCTTATTTACGCTTTTGGCTTCCGCCGGAGGCGCCGTGCCCGCCTACACCTTGTGGCGGGGACCCGCCTCAGGCGGGCAGCTGCGTGTCCGCGGCATCATCTTCTTTCACCACGCTTGCCATGGTTACAACGCTATCTTTTGAGTCAAGTTTTATTATCCGCACGCCTTGCGACGCGCGGCCGGTTGTCCTTATGTCCTTTACGGCGCACCTGACTACCATGCCCTCATGAGTCATCAGCATGATATCATCTTTGTCGGAGGCCATTCTGAGCCCGACTACGGGGCCGTTCTTTGCCGTAACCTTCATGTTGATAACTCCGGACCCGCCTCGTGACGTCAGGCGGTATTCGGAGACTGGCGTTCTTTTGCCGAAACCTTTCTCTGTAATGCTCAATAAGGTCGCTTTCTTGTCCTTCAAAACGGCCATGCCGATTACCTCGTCTTTTTTGCCCAGCTTTATGCCGCGCACGCCTGTGGCGTTTCTACCCATGCTCCTCACCAGCTTCTCCGGGAAACGTACCGCTTTCCCTTCTTTAGTCGCGATAAATATCTCTTCGCCCTCTCCGGTGAGTTGGGTATTTATGAGCGTGTCGTCTTTTTCTATGTTGATAGCGTTTATGCCGCTGCGCCTTATATTTTCAAATTCCGTTAGTTCCGTCTTTTTAACGGTACCGTTCTTTGTCACCATAAATAGATATCTTCCCGCTTTAAATTCTTTGACGGGCATACTTGACGCCAGATTCTCGCCCTGCGCAAGGCTTAAGAGGTTCACAATGGCCTTGCCTTTCGACTGTCTGCTCGCCTGTGGGATATCATAAACTTTTAAAAGATGCGCTTTGCCTTTATCGGTAAAGAAGAGCATGCTCTCGTGCGTTGATGCTATGAATATGTCTTCGACGAAATCCTCTTCTCTCATCTCCGCGCCCGTCACTCCCTTGCCGCCCCTCTTCTGCTTGCGATATGACGAAACGGGGAGCCTCTTTATATAACCGGAATGACTTATAGTGATGACAACATCCTCCTCGGCGATTAAGTCTTCCATCTCGAGCTCTTCCACCTTGCCCAGGATCGCGGTCTTTCTCTCATCGCCGAATTTGTTCTTTAAATCGAGCGCTTCTGTCTTTATTATCTCCAGCACTTTCTTTTCGCTCGCGAGAATGTTCTTGAGATATTCTATCTTTTTGAGAAGTTCCATGTATTCGTTGTCTATCTTTTCGCGCTCAAGATTTGTCAATCGTTGCAGCTGCATCTCAAGTATCGCCTGGGCTTGCCGCTCAGAAAATTCGAATTGTTTCATCAGCGCGTCTTTTGCGGCCTTGGGATCCTTAGACTTCTTTATTAAACTTATGATCTTATCGAGATTCTTCAGCGCTATCTTCAGGCCTTCGAGTATATGCGCCCTATCCTCCGCTTTCGCAAGATCGAATTTTGTCCTGTTGGTTATTATCTCTTTGCGGAATTTTATGTAATGCGATATCACTTCCTTCAAATTGAGCACTTCCGGCCGGTTGTCGACGAGGGCGAGCATGATGATGCCGAATGTCGTCTGCATCTGCGTATGCTTATAAAGCTGGTTTAATATGACCTCGGCGGTCTGGTCGCGCTTAAGTTCTATGACTATGCGCATGCCGTCTTTGTCGGATTCGTCCCTTATGTCGCTTATACCTTCTACGCGCTTCGACTGCACCAGATCCGCTATTGATTCAATCAGATTCGTCTTATTTACCTGGTAAGGTATTTCCGTTATCACTATTTGCTGTCTGCCGCTTTTCAGGTCTTCTGTATTGGCTTTCGCGTGAAGCGTGATTTTCCCGCGGCCCGTCTTATACGCCGATATTATGCCGTCCTTACCGCAGATTATACCTCCCGTCGGGAAGTCCGGCCCCTTTATATGTTTCATTAGGTCTTTTATGTCGATCTCGGGGTCGTCTATCACCGCCACGACACCGTCGGTCACTTCTCTTAAATTGTGCGGTGGGATATTCGTCGCCATCCCGACCGCTATGCCGCTTGAGCCGTTTATCAAAAGGTTCGGCAGCGCCGCCGGCAATACCGTAGGCTCTTTTAGCGTGTCGTCGAAATTCGGGACAAATTTAACCGTCTCTTTCTCTATATCGGCAAGTATCCAATCTGTAATATGCGCCAGCCTGGCTTCTGTGTATCTCATCGCGGCCACCGCGTCACCGTCGATCGAGTTATGCACGAATACCCCGTCTGCGAGCGCGAAATTGTGTGTCTCATCTATCGTTAAGTCAAAAACGTCTTCTTTGATGTTCAATTTTTTAACGCTTACGACTTTATGATTTAATACGGCTTCGGCTTTAGCTGCCGGTTGCTCGGCAGGAAGAATGTCTCTAGCATATAAAATCTCATATACATCGGAAATGTCTCCCCCAAAGTACTTTTCTAAGCCTTTGTCATAAGTAACAATGCCCTCGCCTTTTCTAGAGCCGTAATTAAGTCTTTCTTTCTCATAATGTTCCGAATTTATACGGCCATATTTTAATACGGCCTTTTCGCAAACTTTCAGAAATCTGCAACAATGAGCTTTTTTGCCATTTTCAGCAAGGATGGGCATAAACGTGCTTCTGTAATCGGGGTTTTCCCAAAGCCTCTTTGATAGTTCTGCCATTTGTTTTCTTACGGCAGGTTTTTGAGCTCTTTCTCTATTAAGCTGAGTAATATGCGCCCTATGTTCCGGGTTGGCCCACATACTATAAGAATGCTGCCGCGTAACCTCGGCCATATGGGCAGCATAGTTTTTATCCATCCATTTTATTTTCATCTCTTTTGACTTAAGCCCGCCTCGCCACGCGCTATAGCCTGGCTTTTTCCAAAGTTGCTTAAGCCGCTTGCTGGATGCTTCGCTCATATGTTGTTTGAATAACGGGTCTTCCCATTTATTCTTTACAGCCGCTATCATTTTCGCTCTATATTTAGGATTATCCCAATTCTTATGATTCAGTTCCTTGAATAAACGAGAATATTTTTCTCTTACGCCTTTAGTGCCCCAGTATTTGGCTCTGCCTTCGGCTAACCGTCGGACATATTCGGGATTGTTCTTGTGCCTGTCCGCCGTTAATTTATAATGTTCCTGCCAGTGCTGTCCCCAGGGCAATCTTCGGATATTACCCGGATTATTATTGAGCTTGTTAAAATCGAGATGGTGTCTTACTTTCCCCGTGTTTTTCGCATAAATACGACGCGATATGTTCCATTCATCTGCAAGTCTATGCGCATAATCCCACTTGTTGGACGCTGGTTGGTAGATCATGGTGTAACCCGCCATATTCGGATCTTCCTCATGCGATGATAATCTGGCATACAAGGGCATAAGAGCTTCGCCCGGTTTTAAGTTCTTTGCTTCTTCATAAGTTCCGCCTCTCAACATAAATTTATGGTTAGGCGTACATCTTACCTTTGCGCCATTGTCTAGCTCAACTTCAACTAACGTTGCGTTCTTTTTCGTTATCCTTGGCAATCTAATTTCGGCTATCTTAACTCTGCCGTTCTCGCCGTTATAAGTATAAGTATAATTTTTCCTCCCTCTACCCGCTTCTTCGACTAGTTCGCGGAAAGACAGATTTCTACCGTCGGTAAGCTTTACCTTCGTATCACCTGTAAAACAACCAAAATTCCCCTGGCCGTCGATCAGAGGGTACCGCAGCGAAAAATCCTGAACCATTCTCGCAAGCGCGTCATAAACCGCCATGTCTCCGTGCGGGTGATATTTTCCCAAAGTTTCTCCCACTATTCTCGCGCTCTTCTTATAAGGCTTATTGTGTTCGAGGTTCAAATCTTTCATCGCGTAAAGTATCCTGCGATGCACCGGCTTAAGCCCGTCGCGCACGTCCGGCAGGGCGCGGCCCACAATTACGCTCATGGCGTAACTTATGTAGGATTCCTTCATCTCGTCTTCAATATAAACCGGAACTATCTTTTCGTTTTTCGTATACATGCTTTATCCTTTTAAATATCCAAATTTCTAACCTGCGGGGCGTATTTATATATAAAGGCGCGCCGCGGCTCGACCTGGTCTCCCATGAGCACCGTAAACATCTCATCCGCTTCAACGGCGTCCTCAAGGGTGACGTGGAGTATAGTCCTTTTCTCCGGATCCATGGTCGTCTCCCACAACTGTTGAGGATTCATCTCCCCCAAACCTTTATACCGCTGTATGGTCATGCCCTTTCGCCCGGATTCCTTAACAAACGCCGCCAGTTCCCGCATGCTCGCAAGAAACCTCTTTTCATGTTCGGTCTCTACCTTAAAAAGGGGCTTCGGCTCTTTCTTGTCGGACGTTTTTGCTTTGACCGGCGCATCTTCCACAACAGGGTCGTAATCCTCTATATCCATATTCATGCTTTCTAATTTCTCAACAAGCTTCTCGATCTCGCGCGCCTCGAAAAGCTCAATAAGATCTATCGCTTTCGTGGCGTCATATGCATCTTCGGCGCTTTCTTTACTGCCTTCCTCTTTAGTCGACTTACCTAAGGCCTTCTTATGCTCCTTTTCCAGCTTTGCGGTTACTTCGGCCAGCTCTTTATCGTCATAGAAAAATATGTCCTCGCCCTCCACTTTTGCCTTATAAATTGGCAATTTTTTGTCTTTTTTCTTGCGTAAAGAGATAAATTTTGGGAAGGGGACTCTCTTTTTTGAAATTGCCGTTGCTAACCTATCGAGCTCCACCAATACCTCCAGCATATTCAGAAGTTGCTTGCCTTCAAATACCTTTTTATCCTTAAGCCTGGTGAGCTGCATCCCCTCTGTGCCCAGTTCAAGCAGCAGGCTGTCCATGTCGCTTTCCGTATCTATGTATTCCTCTCTTTTACCTCGCTTAACCCTGTAAAGAGGCGGTTGCGCTATGTATATATGGCCCTTTTCCACAAGTTTCGGCAGCTGCCGATAGAAAAATGTTAAAAGAAGCGTTCTTATGTGTGAACCGTCCACGTCGGCATCGCACATCAGTATGATTTTATTATAGCGTAGATTTTCGAGATTGAATTCCTCGCCGACGCTGGTCCCTAGCGCGCTTATCATCGTACGTATTTCTTCGTTTGAAAGGATCTTGTCCAGGCGCGCCTTTTCCACATTCAATATCTTTCCTTTGAGAGGCAATATCGCCTGATAACGCCTGTCTCTCCCCTGTCGTGCCGAGCCGCCGGCCGAATCTCCCTCCACCAAATACAATTCGCAAAGCGCCGCTTCCTTTTCCGAGCAATCGGCCAATTTACCCGGGAGCGAACCGGAATCGAGCGCGCCTTTTCGCCGCGTCAGTTCCCGGGCTTTGCGTGCCGCGTCACGAGCGCGCGCGGCGAGTATCGCTTTATCCACTATCTTATTCGCGACCGAGGGATTTTCTTCCATGTAAGAACTTAACGATTCATTTATGACCGCCTCTACTATACCTTCTACTTCGGAATTACCCAGTTTCGATTTAGTCTGCCCCTCAAACTGCGGATTCGGTACCTTAATGCTTAGGACGCAGGTGATGCCCTCCCGCACATCATCGCCGGAGAGGGGCACTTCGACGTTCTTCAATAAATTCTTATTCTTGCAATACTGGTTAAGTGTTCGGGTCAACGCCGACTTCAAACCGCTCAGGTGCGTCCCGCCCTCGGGGGTGTTTATATTATTTACGAATGAAAATATCGTTTCGGTGTAGCCGTCATTGTATTGAAACGCGACTTCGACTTCTACATCGTCTTTCTTGCCCTGAAAAGAGACTACTTTATTGTGTAAAGGTGTTTTATTCTTATTAAGATACTCCACGAAAGATGTTACGCCCCCTTTGAACTGGAATTTATTCTCCTTGTCTGCCTTTTCGTCTTTTAATTCTATTAAAAGGCCGCTATTTAAAAACGCGAGCTCTCTCAATCTGTTGGAAAGCGTCTCGAAACTGAATACTGTTTTAGGGAATATCTCTTTATCGGCTCTAAACGTTACTTTTGTGCCCGTTGAAGCGCTTTTGCCTATAACCGTCAATTTTGACGCGGTTTTGCCGCGTTTATATTCCTGGTGGTACACCTTATTATCGCGCCTCACTTCTACCTCAAGCCATTCGGAGAGCGCATTTACCACGCTGACGCCCACTCCGTGCAAGCCGCCGGCGACTTTGTAGGTCCTGTGGTCGAATTTCCCTCCGGCGTGGAGCGTTGTCAGCACTACCTCGACCGCCGGCTTCCCCTCGCCTTTATGGATATCTACCGGGATGCCTCTTCCATTGTCGTCCACTGTAACGCTATCATCGGCATGGACGGTTACTTTTATGTGGTCGCAATAGCCGGCGAGCGCTTCGTCCACAGAATTATCCACCACTTCATAAACCAGGTGGTGTAAGCCAGCGACGCCCGTGTCTCCTATGTACATAGCCGGCCTTTTGCGTACAGCCTCTACGCCCTCCAGAACCTGTATAGTCCGCGCGTCATACTCTTTTACCCCGTCTTTTTTTGCCATCTATAGTTCTCCGATTCTAAACTGTAATTCTTTTATCTTATCCTCGCCCAATATTTTTCTCATCTCCGCGAGCAGGGCCTCTTTCTTTAAGGTAAGCTCGTACAGCCAGCTTGAGCCATCCACATTTATTACTAAGCGTTTCTTCCTAAGCGCGGCCGGTTTTGTGTGCTTAAATGCCGCTTCTCCCGCCGCTCTTTTCCAGGCGGATCCTATATCTTCGGTTGTGGGCCCGCTATCCCGCTCCAATCTCCCTATCAGAGATTTTATCAGGCCGTCTATGCGCTCCGCTTTATTTTTCATATTACGTTAACTGCATAGGCAGGACTACATATATATATTTTTCTTTTGTCCTTATGACTCCGGGTTTTTCGGGGTCCTGAATTTCGAATCCTATCGTCTCTTCGTTTAAATTCTTCAGCGCGTCCATTATATAATTGGGGTTGAATCCTATGGAAAGCGAAGGCCCTTTATAGTCAACGCTTATCTCTTCCCTGGCCTCGCCTATATCCGGCGAATTTTTTGACACCACCATTTTATCTTTTTCTACATCTATCTTTACCGCCTGCGAGTCCGGCGTCGTAAGAAGACTGGCTCTTTTTGTGGCGAGGAGAAGTTTTTCTCTGTCCACGACGATCTTTTCTTTTACTTCTTTCGGTATTACTTGTTCGTAATTGGGGAATTCTCCCTCTATCAGCCTTGATATTATGACAATATCCCCAAGATTGAACATCATTTGATTTTCGCTGAAAGACACGGTAACTTCACCGTCATCTTTTAAGTTTCTTAATAATTCTTGGACGGCCTTGGTTGGAATTATAATGCTCTTTTCTATGTTCTTCTCAAGCGTTGCTTCTTTTTCTATTAGGGCCAGGCGCCTTCCATCTGTCGCCACCATCCGGATCGTATTCTTTTTTATCAGCATGTGAACGCCGTTTAGTATATACCTGGTCTCATCTCTGCTCATTGCGAATGCCGTCATGCTTAGCATATTTTTTAACAGCGACTGGTCCAACTTCACCGCATCTTTGTTTTTAAATTCCGGTAATTTAGGGAATTCGTCTTTTGGTATACCCATGATTTTGAATTGAGTATTCTCACAGGTGATGTGCGCCATATTATTTTTCTTCACAGATATTGTGACGCTCGACTCCGGCAACTCTTTTATAATATCCGCAAATCTTTTAGCTGGTAAAGTAATCGAGCCGGCCGCGCTGATATTTACGGGAATAGTCGCGATTATTCCCACATCTAGATCTGTCCCGACTATACTTAGCCCACTTCCGGTAGTTTCCAATAATATATTTGATAATATTGGTAACGCGCTTCTGGTTGATATCGCGTTTTGAACGGCTGTTATACCTCTTAATAATACGTTTTTGCTTCCCTCTATTTTCATGTCTCCTCCAAGAAGTTCATATGGTAACACAACTACTATACTTTAACAATTATAATTTATTAAAAAGATAGAAGTCGTAGTAGGGGCTGTGCATATGTGGATAACCGTGCTATAGTTATCCACAATAACGAGTTAACAAAAGCATAACCCAGACCAAAAACTACTACAATCCCCAACCAAACTCCCAAAAAGGGATTTTAGGGGCTACTTATAAGACTTGTCAACACGTTATCCACAAAGAAAACCCGGTCAATTAACCCCCGTTATAACCCCGGAGATCTTATTGATCATTTCCCGCGCACCCTTCTTCGCCTCTATGTCTTTATGTATCTTCTCATAAGCATGCAAGACGGTACTATGGTCTCTTCCACCGAACTGCTGGCCTATCTCAGGTAATGAAAAATCGGTCAAATCCCGCGCAAGATACATAGCCACCTGCCGCGGATACGCAATGGCCCTGCTCCTCTTTTTACTGCGCATGTCAACCAGCCTAATGTCAAAGTACTGGGCGACTTTTTGCTGGATAGCATCAATTGTTATTTTTTTACTCTGTTCAATAAGAACATCCTTCAAGACTTCTTTAACAAGATCAAGGTTAATCTCCTTACCTATAAGCTTTGCGTAGGCGACCACCCTAATAAGAGCGCCCTCCAACTCCCTTATATTGGAACGGATCACCTCAGCTATAAAATACGTGACATCATCGGGAATGGTTATTAACGCTCTTTCGGCCTTTTTTCTCAGGATGGCGATGCGCGTTTCAATGTCGGGCGGTTGAATATCCGTGACCAAGCCCCACTCAAACCTGGAAACCAGCCTTTCTTCCAGGGCCGGTATGTCCTTAGGCGAGCGGTCACTGGACACCACTATCTGTTTGTGGGCGTCATAAAGCGTGTTGAATGTGTGGAAGAACTCCTCCTGCGTTGACTCCTTGCCGGCGATAAAATGGATATCGTCTATAAGCAGAAGATCCACATTGCGGTACATCTCCCTAAATTTCAAGGTTGTCCTGTTTTGTATCGCGCTTATGAGCTGATTTGTAAACTTTTCGCTCGAGATATAAATAAATTTTATATTCGGTTTCTTCTGAAGCAAATAATGGCCTATTGCTTGCATGAGATGAGTTTTACCAAGCCCCACTTTTCCATATATGAATAGCGGGTTATAAGCCTTGGCGGGAGATTCGCTCACAGCGAGCGCCGCCGCGTGGGCAAACCGGTTGCTTGGGCCCACAACAAAATTGTCAAAAGTGTTTTTTGGGTTTAATTTCGATTCATCGGTAGGCAAGTTCTTTTTAAAAAAAGGAAAAAGCGGTTTTTTTGGCTCTTCAACTACTTTGGCTGCAGCCCCCGCAGCCAAAAGGGCGTCTTTAACGGCGTCCTCTCCCCCGGCTGGCGGTGGTTGCTGGGCCTTGTCGGGCAAAATCACAAACTCGAGCTCCACTTTTTTGCCGGAGGCCTTTCCCATCGAAGTAATGATGTGTTCTGTATAATGTTCTTCAACCCAATTCTTGAAAAATTTATTAGGCGCACCTAAAACAACAGCTTTGTCATTTACCTCCACAAAGATGATAGGCTCAAGCCAGGTTTGGTAGGTTTGCCCGCTGACACGTTCTTTGAGCAGTGCCAACGTCTGCTTCCATATAACATTCGGTTCTTTATTCGTCATTTATTTTAGCTTGTCCACTTATCCACAATATTTACATTTTCGTAACCCATTTAAACAAAAAGAGAAGCGTAAATATTTCAGTTTTATCCAAAGGTTATCAACACGTTATCCACATGGTTAAAAGACATCGGGAAAAACCTCTTACCGGCCTACCTAACATTATAGGCAGTTTGACAGATCGTAGAGCCGGCGCCTGCGCCAAAATCCAACGCACAGGTTACAAAGCTTGCCTATTATAGCAGACGCAATTTTTTTTTGCAAGGGAAAAGTAGAAATTTCTTGACTAATGCCGGGCGTATGGTATAATGGCGTCACTTTTAGACGTGTAGAGCGGCGGAGGTTAAACCTCCGCCGCTAATACTTATTCTATTTTCCGACGGGGAAAAGGAGAACGATGAAAAAGACCTTAAGGACAAAATCAAACAGAAAAAGAAAGAGGGCCCACGGTTTCAGGGCGAGAATGGCCACCCGCAACGGCCGTAAGGTGCTGAAGCGAAGAAGAAGAAGAGGCAAAAGAGTATTGACGGTATGAGCGAGCACTCGTTCGGCAAGGCCTGCCGCCTGAAAAAGAGCTTCGAATTCCGACGGGTGCGGGAAAAGGGCACTTTATCAAGAGGAAAAATATTTTCCCTGTGTTTTATGAAGAACGGGCTGGACTGCCATCGCCTCGGGTTGTCCATAAGCAGTTCCGCGGTTCCACTGGCATCAAGCCGGACGCGGGTAAAACGAATTATACGCGAGACTTTCAGGACAAGCAGAGATAGGATGAAAAGCGGGCCGTACGATATAGTTGTCTACATAAAAAGGCAGCATAGCGGCGCAATCGGCCCAGAAGCGGCAAAAAAAGACCTTATTTTTCTCATGGAAAGAGCAAGAGGATAATGTTTAATCACGTAGCTATTAAATGCATAGATTTTTATCATAAGTATTTGTCAATATTGAAGTTACCATCGTGCCGCTACCATCCCACATGTTCTCATTACACCAGAGAAGCGATAGAGAAGTACGGGGTTTTCCGCGGTTCCATCAAAGGCGCCTTACGCATTTTACGGTGCCATCCTTTTTCGCGCAGCGGCTACGATCCGCTGTCATAACCCAAATAAAACGGAGTGTTCATGGACAAAAAGACTATTTTAGCAGTTATCTTATCGGTTTTAGTGGTGATCGGCTACCAGGTGTATACCGCGAAATTTTATCCCGCCGTTGTAGAGACGGGTACAACCCAGGCGCCTATTAACAAAATGTATCCTTTGCCCGGCGAGAAGGCAGGGGCGGGGGCTGTTGCAATATCAACAGCGTCGGAAGAGATTGCCGCCAGGGAACTGCCCGAGAAGATAATCATAAAAGAGACCGAAAAGTATATAGTGGAGCTGAGCAGCGTCGGCGGGTGCATAAAAGACATAAAGCTGAAAAACGGCGGCTATTCGCCGTCTGACAAAGGATCGGATTTAATAGCCATTCAAAAGCCGGAGAACGCAATCTTCAATATGGAGGGTTTGGGATTCGGCGGGCTTTCAAAGACCGGTTTTAAGGTGGAAGAGAAGGGTAACGAGATAATATTCTCTTCTAAATTGGCCGGCGGGCTAGAGTTAGTAAAGAAGTATATTTTTTATAATTCCTTATATAACATAGACTTAGAAGTGTATATAAAAAATAATAGTAGCGCACAAGTGAGGACGTCTTACACAATAAATACCGCAGCGGATATCGGAGTGGACAGTAGTATAGATAAACGTTACATTCAGGCAGTTGCTGAAATAGACGGTAAAACCAAAAGGAACAACGGCGCCAAGGGCAAGGGCCTTTTTAAAGAAGGAAGTATCGGGTACGCCGGGCTTCAGAATAGATATTTTTCCGTTATAGCCAAGAGCAATATACCGACGGACGGGCTGCTGGTAAAACGGCTTGACGATGAAAACATCTTATCAGCTATAAGCGTAAGCGAGTTTGCAATATTGCCGCAGTCGGTTTTGTCCCATAAATTTGTACTTTACGCGGGCCCGACCAGCAAGAAGATAATGAGCGAATATGGCATCGAGAGCGCCGCAAGCTTTGGCTTCCTTGGGGGCATCAGCAATATTCTATTAGCCGCGCTGCGGCTTTTTCATAAGGTATTCAGAAATTGGGGCGTTGCGGTTATACTTTTATCCGTTCTGGTAAATCTGGTTTTATTTCCGCTATCGCGCAAAAGTTACGAATCCATGAAGAAGATGCAAACCGTTCAGCCCCATATGGATAAGCTAAGAGAGGAGCACAAAGACAACCCTCAGAAGCTAAACAAAGAGATCATGGAATTATATAAGAAGCACCAAGTAAATCCTATGGGCGGATGTTTGCCGCTTATTTTGCAGATGCCGGTTTTTATCGCCTTGTATCAGACCCTTATGAAATCCCTGGAATTGCGAGGTGCCAGGTTTTTGTGGATAAAAGATCTCTCTATGCCGGACGCGGTTTTACTGCCATTCAACCTGCCGTTGATAGGGGATAGCATAAATATTTTGCCTATACTTATGGCAGGGGCCATGGTATTTCAGCAGAAATTTTCTACGGCAAAAGGGGCGGGGCAAAGTCAGCAGCAGAAGCAGCAACAGCAGATGATGGTCATAATGCCCGTCATATTTCTATTTATTATGTATAATTTCCCGTCGGGGCTTGTGTTATATTGGCTTGTAAATACTTTGTTGACAATGTTTGAGCAGCGTGCTATAATGCATTCGTAGAATCAGGGTCAGACCCCGGCTGGGGTCTGACCCTAGCAGAGATGATATTATGAAAAGCATAGAAGTTGAGGCAAGAACCACTAAAGAAGCCATTGACATAGCGTTGTACAGGCTTCATGTCACAAAGGACAAAGTCGATATAAAGGTTCTTTCCGAAGAGCATAAGGGCCTTTTTGGCATGGAAGGCCATAAACTTGCCAAAGTAAAAGTTACACTTAAAGAAGTAAATGTATAGGATGTTCTACGTGGAACATCTTTTTATTTAAGCAATAAAGCACACTTAAGTGCTCTCCTACAATAAGGTTACAATGGGCAGGGTAATATCTGTTTGCAATCAAAAAGGTGGAGTGGGGAAGACCACAACAGCGGTTAACCTCTCCACCTTTTTTGCTTTATCGGGCAAGAAGACATTATTGATAGATATGGATCCCCAGGGGAACGCCACAAGCGGCCTTGGCATTGACAAGGGGAAGATAGAGAAGACCATTTACCACGCACTAATAGAGCAGAACAAGGTGGAAGAGATAGTCAATAATACGCAAGTATCCAATTTATCTATAGTTCCGTCTAATTTAAACCTGACAGGTGCAGAGGTGGAATTGGTAGGAATGATGGGCCGCGAATTTAAACTGAGACACGCCATTGAGACGATACGGCAAGAATATGATTTTATAATACTTGATTCACCGCCATCACTTGGCCTTCTGACCATCAATGCCCTTACCGCCAGTGATTCCGCACTCATACCTATCCAATGCGAATACTATGCGCTTGAAGGCCTGGGGCAACTGACAAAGACGTTGGATCTTATCAGGAGAAATCTCAATCCGTCATTGCAGATAGAAGGCGTGCTTTTGACGATGGCGGATTACCGGACAAAACTTACTGGCGAAGTAATAGAAGAAGCGCGCGCTTTTTTCAAAGAAAAAGTTTACAGTACTGTCATCCCTCGAAATATAAAATTGACAGAGGCGCCAAGTTTCGGCAAGCCCATCGCGCTCTATGATATGTCGTCGCAAGGCGCGCAGATGTACAAGCAATTGGCTGACGAGATTTTGGGATACAAATCGCCACAAGTACTTGATAATGTTAATGTTGCGGATAAAATGTAATGTAGCCCCTCGACTTTGCTCATGGCGATTTGCGAACGAGCAAGTGAGGGCAAACCGGAGAATGAAATGGAACGGAAGGCACTAGGCAGAGGATTAGGCGCTCTTATTCCAGAGCAGGAAATAGCCAAAGAAGACAGAATATTATATGTGGAACTCGGCAAAATAAAAGAGAACCCATTGCAACCGCGGGAAAAATTTGACCAAAAGAAACTGGATGACCTCATTGCCTCCATAAAGGAAAAAGGGGTAGTCCAGCCGGTCATAGTGCGCAGTAAAGACGGCGGGTACGAGCTTATAGCGGGAGAGCGGCGAATGAGAGCTGCCAGGGCGCTGGGTATGGAAAATATACCCGTGATTGTAAGGGATGTGAGTGACGCGGATGCGTTAGAGTTGGCACTGATAGAGAACATACAACGCGAGGAGCTTAACGCCATAGAAGAGGCAAAGGCATTCCAGAAGCTAATGGTGGATTTTGGGTTTAGCCAGGAAGGGGTGGCCAAGGCAGTGGGGAAAGACCGCGCGACCGTGGCGAATACCATAAGATTATTGGGCCTGCCCAAAAGGGCGCAGGAGATGATATCCGAGGGAGAGCTTTCTCCGGGGCACGCAAAAGCGCTTCTTTCGCTTTCGGGTGAACACGCCATACTGAAATTGGCCAACAGTGTCGTTAAAAAGGGCCTGTCGGTAAGAGAAACAGAGAATCTCATATACAAGAAAAAGGCCGGGTTACCGTCGGGAAATGTCCCGAAGGCAAAAGATCATAAGATAATGTTTTTTGAAGAGGAGATGCAGAGGCTGTTCGGCACGAAGGTCTCCATCAAACACGGCAAGAAACGCGGTGTGGTGCAGATCGATTATTACTCCCATGACGATTTAGAAAGAATTTATAATTTGATGAAAAATAGTAAATCAATAGACGGGTAGTAAAATAGTCATTATAAAAGTGGCTATGCGGGTAAAGAAGCACTCATAATTTTTATATGGCGTTTAATTCCCTACAATTTGTACTATTTTTCGTAATCGTTTACATATTATATCTTGCTTCCGGCCTCAAATGGCAAAATAAAATATTGCTTGCCGCCAGCTATGTGTTTTATGCTTTTTGGGACTGGCGGTTTCTTTCCATTATACTCGTGTCGACACTCTTTAATTATTACGGCGGATTAAAAATAGACGAGGTCGACAGAGATAGCGAGCGAAAAAAATTCCTTATTCTTAGCGTATGCCTTAATCTCGGCCTGCTCGGCTTCTTTAAGTATTATGATTTTTTCGCCGGTAGTTTACAGACGCTGCTGTGGTCATTCGGCTGGCGCATCAGCAAGGTAACGCTTAATATTGTGCTGCCATTAGGTATCTCTTTTTATACATTTCAGGCAATGAGTTATCCTATTGATATATATCGTCGGGTGATAAAACCTACCAGGCACTTTCTCGATTTCGCCCTATTTGTTGCATTTTTCCCGCAATTGGTGGCAGGCCCCATTGAAAGAGCCAGAAATATGCTGCCCCAGATACAGAGCAAAAGGCACATTACATTAGATCAGTTTTATACAGGTTGCTGGCTTATATTCTGGGGGCTTTTCAAGAAGATAGTCGTTGCCGACAACCTTGCGAAAGTAGCAGGCAGAGTTTTTGGTGCGCAAGGGGCCTTTACCGGCATCGAGACATTAATCGCTACATATGCATTCGTGTTTCAAATATACGCGGATTTCTCCGGATACTCGGATATGGCGAGAGGTTTGGCCAGGCTCATGGGTTTTAATATCATGATTAACTTCCGCGTACCCTTTTTTGCCTCAAATTTATATGACTTCTGGCAGAGATGGCATATCAGTTTAACTACATGGATTAAGGAATACCTCTTTTATCCGCTGGCGCTGGCAAAATTTCTCGGAAGGCAGCTTAAACCATATTCGGTCGTAATAATAACGTGGGCGATTATGGGATTCTGGCATGGCCCTGCCGGGAAATTCATATTATGGGGCGTATATCACGGTGTGCTTATTGTACTTTTCAGTAAAATACGCCCGTACCTGAAACTCATAAGACCACAAAATCGCTTATTAGCGGGAAGCCTTCTGACCGGCCAGATATTAACCGTTTTCCATTTATTCTGCATCGGCATCTTATTTTTTGCAGCAGAATCTACGGCGCAGGCATTTGGAGCATTATATAGCATATTTTTTAATTTTAAAATAGGGCATCTTTACACCATGCACATGCCGACCTTAGCCGCCATATCAATGTGCATATTTCCGATGATGTTAATCGAATACTTCCAATACAGGACAAACGACGAAATGGTTGTATTCAGATGGCCAGCGCCTGTAAGAGGGCTTGTTTATTATGTAATATTGTACTTAATAATTTTTTATGGAGACTTCGGTGCGCAGAAATATTACTACTTTCAATTTTAAAGTACTCCCATGGGGAGTCCTGATTATGGCAATACTCTTTTTGTTGACAGAATGGTTTCTGTATTCAAACCGCGCCGAGCTGATAGATGATTACTGGAATAAATTTCTGATAAACGAACACGTGCTTATAGATATGCCGGGGGACTACGACTACCTCATAATGGGGGACAGCGTGCAGAAGACAGGAATAAACCCGATTCTTGTGAGCGAGGACATTCTTAATTTAGGGCTCCCGGGGGCAAAACCGATGGGCCAATTTTTGATGCTCGAGAGGTATCTGAAAAAACATAAGCCGCCGAAGGCGATATTCTTATTCGTCGATCCGGAGCGTTCCTACGATTCTCTTTTGGTTATACTGCGCTATTTTGTGGACATGCCCGAATTCGTTTCCATTTGGGGAGATTTAAACTGGGAAGAGAGACGGTGTTTTATGATGAGATATTGGGCAAGCCTGGACGAGAGGGAAGTCAGGCGCGTAGAAAGGGACAAGTACGGACAGAGTAACGCAGTTTTTATCAACGATATGGAAAAAAACCACGGATACATGCCCTCTCCGCGCGCGAACGTGGCGATCGGCGATACTTATTTTACCGAACATACCGAGCGCTATCAGAAAAGGATATCGATTTCGAAGGAAGATATGAAGTATCTCGACAAATTCATGAAGCTGGCCTCCTCGAATGACATAAAGGTCGTATTTCTGGGGTTTGTGGTCCCTACGGAATTACACCGCATCTTGGAAAAGAGCGGTTTTAATACCGATTACCTGATATTCTTCCGGGCACTACAACGAGTCTATCCGGAGGCCATTTTTGTGGATAGGCCTATTCTTCATCTGGAGAATAAATATTTCGGTGACATGTCGCATTTAAATAAAGAAGGCTCCAGCGTCTACGCCGAATATTTTAAGATATTGTTTTATAGTCTCAGAAACGGAGGCGCGATATGAGAAGGTGTAGAAGATGTGTCCTGCCGGACGATTTCCCCCGCGTGAGGCTTGACAACGAAGGCGTGTGCAATGTATGCCGGAGCTATAAAGGAAAAAGAGATTCCTCCCGCCTCAGGAGAGAGTATAAAAAGAAGTTCGAGAGCCTCGCCAGACAGTACAGCGGCAGGAATGAATATGATATCCTTATGTGTTACAGCGGCGGCAAAGACAGCACATATACCCTGAGCCTCCTGAAGGATGTTTATAAGCTGAGAATATTGGCGTTCACTTTCGACAATGGGTTTATGCCGGAGAGGACAGCCGTTAATATACGGAATGTCGTAGAGAAGCTGGGCGTAGACCACATCTTTTTTAAGCCGAACTTCGATATACTGAAGAAGATCTTCAGAGAAGCCGCAAAAAGGGCCTTATATCCGCCGAAAGCCATCGAGCGCGCCAGCACAATATGCACCTCATGCATGGGTCTCGTTAAATATTTATCGCTAAAGACAGCGATTGAAAAGGAGATCCCGTTAATAGCTTTCGGGTGGTCTCCCGGGCAGGCGCCGGTTACCTCGTCGGTGCTTAAGATAAATCCGGTGATGATAAAAAGCATGGAGAAGGTCATAAAAGAGCCGCTCTTTCGCATAATCGGCAGGGATATCGGCGCATATTTCCTTAACGAACGCCATTATGCCAGGGCAGAGAAATTTCCTATATTCATTCACCCCCTGGCCTTCCACGGGTATAACGAGAAGAAGATATTAGAGAAAATAAAAAAATTGGGGTGGGAAATGCCCCACGGGGTTGAGCTAAACGCTACAAATTGCTATTTAAACCCCTTTGCCGATGAGGTACATATAGCAAAATACCATTTTCACCCTTATGCGCTGGAAATAGCAGCTCTTGTGCGGGAAGGATGTATGACCCGCGAAGAAGGCTTAAAGCATATGCCGGTCAGGAAGAATCAGAAGATTGTAAAACTGGCAAAAAAACGGTTAGGGTTATCAAGGGAATAACCATGAGTGAAGACATAAAAGGCAAAATAAGAAAATTTATCGTGGACAATTACCTCAAGCGCTTGCAGGATAATCAGCTGAAAGATAATGATTCATTTCTTGAGCAGGGCATAATCGATTCTATCGGCGTGATAGAGCTGACCAATTTTATTCAAAAGGCCTTCCGTATAGAAATCGAGGTTTCTGAGATCATTCCGGATAATTTTGACACGCTGAATAACCTGGAAAGATATATAACGAAGAAATTGAGAAAAGACGCAAAATGATCGCCTATCTCGACGATATCGTTTCGAACGCCGCAAAAAGATATCCTCATAATATTGCCATCATAGAGGCCGGTAGGAGGACAAAATCTGTTACTTACAAAGAGCTTGAAAGAAGGGTCATTGCTTTATCGGGCTACCTGGTGCGGAAGGGGTTAAGAAAAGGAGAGAGGGTCGGGATCCTTTCAAAAAATTCCATTACATCCGCTGCTTTGTATTTTGCCGTATCCCGGGCCGGCGGCATAATCATACCGCTTAATCATGCCCTTGACCCGTCGGGCATAATTGAGCGCGCGAATCATTGTGCTATTTCCGCATTATACGCCGGGAAAGAATTTAAGAAACAGGCCAAAGAGATTGCCGATAATGTTAAGTCTGTCAGGTTTGTCGTTAAGAATATAGGGTACCCCGCCGCACTAAAGAAAGCCCGCGAGACATCCACAGGAAGCCCTGTTTCTATAATCTATACCTCAGGCACGACCGGAGAGCCGCTGGGAGTTACACTCAGCCATAAGAATCTTATTTCTAATAGCTTGTCTATTGTGAAATATCTCAACCTCACCTCTCGTGACAGCGTATGTTGTGTCTTGCCGTTTTATTATATTTACGGCCTTTCGTTACTCTTTTCATATTTTTTAGCAGGCGGAACGATAGTGATTAATAACAGATTCATGTACCCCAATCTGGTATTGGATTCCATAGATAAGTATAAGGCCACAGCCTTTGCCGGGGTCTCATCCCATTACGCAATCATGCTCTATATGTCTACCCTTAAGAAGCGCAGGCTCAGGGGCTTGAAATATTTTATGCAGGCAGGAGACAAGATGCCGCCGCACATAACCATGGAATTAACAGAGGCGCTCCCCGATAAGAAATTGTACATTATGTATGGGCAGACAGAGGCCTCTCCGCGGCTGACTTATCTAAACCCCGATTTGGTAAAGAGAAAACCGGACTCAATAGGCAGGGCTATCCCCGGCGTAGAGATAAAAGTGGTAAATAAACAGGGTGCTGAATGCAGAGCCGGCCAGGAGGGTGAAATCGTAGCCAGCGGCGATAATATTATGCTAGGCTACTGGAACAATGACAGTGAAACGGCAAAGGTTATAAAAAAGAGACGGCTTTATACGGGTGATATCGCCTTTAAGGATAGTGACGGCGACCTGTTTATCGTAGGACGCAAAAAGGATTTTATAAAAGTCGGCGCTAATCGTATAAATCCGTTAAAGATCGAACAATTGATGACAGAAGACAGCAGGATTATGGAAGCAGCCGCTATAGGAGTACCTGACAGAGTATTAGGGACAAGAATTAAGATATTTGTTACTCTGGTTCCCGGGGGAAAAGCAGGGCACAAAGATATTATACGATTTTGCAGCGGCCGGCTACCTTCTTATGTAAGACCCTGTGATATCACAATTCTGAAAGCCATGCCAAAAAATAGCTATGGGAAAATAGACAGGAAAAAGCTGGAGGCGATGTAATATGAAAAAAGTCTTTGTTTTTTGCGTGGTTGTATCAATTTTTGTTTTGTCAGCCGGCTCAGGGTTTGCCAAAATTGAGATTCCGGGAAGGGCCAGTACATGGGTAAACGATTACGCCGGCATTATCGATAAAGACACAAAGGCCTATCTTGAGCAGCTCTGCGGTTCCGTAGAGCAGAAGACATCCGATCCTATAGAAGTAATTGTCGCCACTTTTCGCTCTTTGGGCGGATGGGACTTAAGAGATTTTACCACAGAATATGGAGAGAAATGGAGAGAGGCGAAGAAAGGTAGAAGGGACAACGGAGTGATATTGCTGGTAGTTATGGATACTCAACAGGTTACAATAGGAGTGGGCCAGAACCTCAGGCATATAGTGACCCAGAAAACGATCGAAGATATAGTGCAAAATACCATTGTTCCTGAATTCAAAAAAAATAACTATGCTGGAGGCATAAAGAAAGGCACAGAAGCCATTGTCAGCATATTGAATAAAGCAGATATTCCCGCTAATAAGCCGATTACCGGGGCAAAACTTATTGCTTTGTTAGTGCTTATCGGAATAGGCTTAATTATTATTAGAGGCCTCCTTAAGAAGGGAGTTTCGGCTTAAGCCCTATTTTACGTATAAATGATTCATATATTGACGAAACCCGATTCCATTGCTATAATAATAGTTCTATTAGGGGATAGAATATGATGGAACAGACACTGATTTTGATAAAACCGGACGGTTTAAATAAATCATTGACCGGCAATGTGCTCACGCGGCTTTCCGAGACAAAGCTGGATATAGTAGCCGCAAAGATAGTGCAGGTTTCGCGGGACCTGGCAGTGGCCCACTACGGCCACATGAAGGATAAGCCGTTTTTTGAGGAAATCATAAAATACATAATGGGCGAATACCATAAGCGCAAGGTAATGGCAATGGTATATCACGGCGAAGACGCCATTAATAAGGTGCGCCAGATATGCGGCTCGACCAACCCCGAAGAGGCAGACCCCGTATCCATAAGAGGCGCCTATGGCAGGATTACGACCAAGGGCGTATATGAAAATGTTATCCACGCTTCTACCAACAGAGAAGAGGCGGAGCGAGAGATAAAACTCTGGTTCGCGCCCGACGAGATAATCGTTGACGCGTATCCGAGCAAAGAAGTAGAAATAAAAGCAGTCAAGAAGCGGATGTGGGTATAAAATACGGAGATTTATGATACGGAGCATGACAGGATACGGCCGCGGCGAGGCAAAAGGCCGGTTCGGCACCATAAAAGTGGAGATAAAGAGCCTCAATAATAAATTTTTTGACATTATCCCGAGATTGCCCAACGGCCTTAACATATTTGAGGACAGAGTAAGGGAATATATACAGAAAAAGATAAAGAGGGGGAGGATCAACCTTTCGGTAAATTACGATGAATCCCCGGCACGGGCGCGGAAACATGCCGCGCTGGACAGGAATTTGGCGTCGGCGCTTTTAAAAGAGATAAAATCTTTCGGCAAAGAGCATAATTTAAAAGGCGATATAGATATAAACCGGCTCATGATGCTGCCCGGTATAATAACTTACGAAAACCCTAAGACAGACACCGGCGAATTGTGGGCAAATCTAAAGAGGGCGCTGGACGAAGCTATAAAGAAACTGGATGAGTCGCGCATAAGCGAAGGAAAGCGTCTTTCTAAAGACCTTTTTTTGCGAGTCGTTAAAATAGAAAAAGCAATCGATGCAATAGAAAAGCGCTCCTCAAAAAGCGTTGAACACTATAAGGCGAAGTTCTCAAAAAGGATAAAAGAACTGTCCGGGGGTGTCGAGATAGACAAAGAACAGCTGGCGCAGGAAGTGGCGTTGTATGCCAAAAACTGCGATATAACCGAAGAGGTAATCCGGATAAAGAGCCACGCCGTAAGTTTTGAAAAGTCCCTTACCTCCGGCGGAGAAAAGGGGAAGACCCTCGATTTCGTAGCGCAGGAACTCATAAGAGAGATAAATACCATAGGGTCCAAAGCGAATGATTTCCCGATATCAAACCACGTCATCGCCATAAAAGGCGAAATAGAAAAAATCCGCGAACAACTGAAAAACATAGAATAAATGGCGAGAAAAAACGGCAAGCTTTTTATAATCTCGGCGCCGAGCGGAAGCGGCAAGACGACATTGTGCGAATTGCTGAAAAAAAAGGTGCCGCGCCTCGCAAGATCGGTATCGGTTACAACAAGGCCCCCGCGCCGGGGCGAGAGAAACGGCCGGGATTACATATTTTTGACAAAAAAGGAATTTGAAAAAAGAAAAAGAAGCGGCGGCCTGCTTGAGTGGGCGAGGAACTTCGGCCGCTATTACGGCACTCCGAAAGAGAGAGTCCTCAAATTACTTAAAAGCGGTAAGGATGTGATCCTTGCCATAGACGTCAAGGGGGCCATGAAGGTAAAGAGGCTGTATCCCGGCGGAGTTTTTGTATTTATAGTCCCGCCGTCGCTCCACGAGTTAAAGAAGAGGCTGAAGCGCCGGGGTACGGACGGCGCAAAGGAGATCAAAAAAAGGATAGAGATAGCGCAAAAAGAGATGTCATACTTACCGATGTATAATTACGCGGTGACAAACGAGAGCATAAATAAGGCCGTAGCGAAGTTGGAGGCCATAATTAAGAGCGAGAGACGAAAGATAAGGCGGTAAGAGGATATGGTAGAAGAGAAAGATGTGTCATACGTTCCGTTAGAGGACTTACTGAAGAAAGTGGATAGTATTTACAGGCTTGTATTAATGGCTTCGCGCCGCGCTGTAGAGATAAGCGATACCGGCCAGAAACTTGTTGATATAAGCCCAAGGTTAAAGGCGACGACAGTCGCGCTTGAAGAAGTAAGGCAAGGCAAGATATCTTACAGAGTACCCGAGAGCGATAAATAGTGTCTAAGAAAGCGAAGAACATACTGATAGGAGTAACGGCGAGCATAGCCGCCTATAAAAGCTGCGACATAATAAGGGCGCTAAGGAAGGCGGGGTATGAAACCAAGGCCGTGATGTCGCCCGACGCCAAACATTTTATTACGCCGCTTACCCTGCAGACGATATCGTGCAATGAAGTCGTGACCGATATGTTTGCGCCGCGGGAGAAGTGGGATATATACCACACTTCTTTAGCCGAATGGGCCGGCCTCATACTTATAGCCCCAGCCACAGCAGATATTATTTCCAAGCTTGCCTGCGGCCTCGCGGATTGCGCTTTGAGCGCTACGGTTTTGGCCTCGAGGGCAAAGGTCTTGATAGCTCCTGCCATGAACGAGAAGATGTATACCCACAAAGCTGTCGAGGAAAATATCGCCAAACTCAAAAGGTTCGGCTATAAATTCATAAACCCCAAGCGCGGATACCTGGCCTGCGGATACGAAGGTATGGGCCACATCGCCGATACCGAAGATATTGTCAAAGCCGCAAAAGAAGCGCTTAAATGAAGACGTTTCTCATCACAGCCGGACCCACCATAGAGCCCATAGACCCCGTAAGGTATATTTCGAATTATTCAACAGGAGAGATGGGTTATGCGCTTGCCGTCGCGGCCAAGAAGCGGGGCAATAAAGTGGTGCTTATAAGCGGCCCGACGGCGCTTAAGCCGCCCAAGGGGATAAAATTTATACCGGTCAAGACAGCGTTTGAGATGAGAAGGGCCGTATTAAGGCATTTTCGCGGCGCGGATTGTGTTATCATGACAGCCGCGGTGGCCGACTTCAGGCCGGCGGATTTTTCCGGGGAAAAATTGAAAAAAGGGACGAAAAAGGAATATTTTTTGCGGCTTTTGAGAAATCCGGATATACTTTCGGAGCTTGGGAAACGAAAGGGCTCAAAGGTTCTTGTTGGCTACTCCCTCGAAACCGATAATCACATGGAAAATACCCGCAGTAAGATGAAATCGAAGAACTTGGATCTTATTGTAGCAAATAAGGCGGGCAAGCTCTCCAGCCCTTTTGGCAAGGGGAAGAAAGACCTGACCATAATATCCCGAAAAAGCGGACGAACAGCGTTTAAAGCCGTTTCCAAGGAAAAAATAAGCCATATTTTGCTTGACAAGATAGAAGTCCTGTGGTAACCTTCTTATTGACCTAATATAGTACTATTATTAACCACCGATAATAAAAAAGGGGGGAAAAGATGTCTTTAAAGAAAGTGAAAAAAAGAGGATTTACCTTGATAGAACTCCTCGTGGTTATAGCAATTATAGGTATATTGGCAGCATTTTTAACGCCGGCAGTTCAGAAGGCGCGTGAAAAGGCAAGGCGCACAAGCTGCGCCAGCAATCTGCGGCAGATAGGCCTGGCACTTCATCTTTATGCGGGGGATAATAGTGAAAGTTTTCCTTCTTCGGCAACGAATGGCCAAGCGAGCATGGGGCTTCTTTTTAGCGACTATATTGACACAACAAGAGTATGGGATTGCCCGAGCGACCCAGCCAAGGCGGGAGCAACTGGCTTAGCAACTGTGGTTGCAGCAACAAAAGTTCTAAGCAGCTCCAGCTATGCCTATAGAAAAGGCATGAGTGAAATGGATACATCGACAAATGCAGTCGCTGCGGACAGAAGCGGCGCCCTTCTCGCACCCATGGTCACCGACCCAATTGTAGCCGCTAACGCTAATCACGGCACTGATGGTGTCAACGTACTTTTTTTAGGTGGACATGTTAAATGGCAAGGGGCAACAAGCGGAGTGCTGCCGCCAGTGGCAAGCGGCGATCTGGTTAATTGGGCATCAATATTCAATTAAAACATGATGATAAAAAAGAATTAATCTCTAAAAAGCACTTAAGAATGAAGCAATTTATCTTAAGTGCTTTTTAATTGAGGCCCTACCGTTCTAACCTGGTTAGTCTAACCAGGTTAGAATAGGATTTCGGCGGCGTACCCAAATGGCTAAGGGAGAAGTCTGCAAAACTTCGATCAGCGGTTCAATTCCGCTCGCCGCCTCCACAATATTCCTCTTTCAAAAAAGAGGAGATTGATATTCGGGCAGCTGGCGCAGTTGGCTAGCGCGCTTCCTTGACATGGAAGAGGTCACAGGTTCAAGTCCTGTGCTGCCCACCAAGCTTCGCGAAGCGAAACTTGGTCCCGTGACCGAGGACGAAATGTCCGAGGAAATGCCGAGGCCATCCGGCCGAGGCGAGCGCCGTTAAATGGTGCGACGACCGAAGGGAGTCCCGTTAGGGGCGAACAGGAGCACCATAGGCGCGGAGGGGCCACTATCGGGCCGGGATGGCGGAACTGGCCTACGCGTAGATTCTAAACAAAGTAACAATATGCCGCACAAGCGGAAAGAACTAAAGATCGAAGGGCCAAATCTCTGGTATTTGGTAGGGCTTATTACCAGCGACGGTAATTTATCATTAGATGGCAGGCATATTGATATAACTTCGAAAGATTATGAGTTTTTGCAGAGTATTAAAAAATTAATTGGGATTGAAAATAAAATTGGCGTCAAATACAATAGCATGAGACAAAAAGCTTTTTGTATTCAGATGGCAAATAGAAATTTTTATGATTTTCTCCTAGGTATTGGATTGACGCCAAGGAAATCACTTACGTTGACCCAGATAGATGTTCCAAAAATTTATTTTCATGAATTTCTTCGTGGCTTAATAGATGGCGACGGTGGATTCATCGCACAAATGGCGGCGAACAGTGGAATTTAAGGATAGCCTCTGGCTCAGGAAAATTTTTAAAATGGATCCAAGACAAAATCGAAATAGAAATAGGGGTGATCGGCAGGCTCCATACTGCCGGTGCGACTCAATTTAGATTAAAGTATGGGAAAATGGCAGCAAGGGTTATTATAGAAAGATGTTATTATAAAGGTTGTGTTGGGCTAGAAAGAAAAATAGTTTTGGCCAAGCGTTGTTTAGACTCCCGCGCAGGTTGGGGGAAAAGTAAAACCATAAATCATTAGTGAAATATTGTTAAAAACACATGCCGGGATGTTGGAACTGGTATACAATGCAGACTTAAAATCTGCTGTTCCGTAAGGGACGTGTGGGTTCGAATCCCACTCCCGGCACCACGAACAATGTTCCTCGTTCAAAAAAGTGAGAGTATAAGATGAAAAAAATATGGATAAATAAAGCGTCTTCATTCCGGGACGCGGAAAGATTTGATAGAGATTATTACCTTGCTATGGGTGCTTCAAAAAGGCTCGAAGAAATGCAATTATTAAGAGAGATATATTATAAAATTAAAAAGAGGGGCAGTTATGAAGGTAGAAAAAGATTTCGAAGAGTTATTAAAATTATTCAATAAAAACCGGGTTAGGTATTGTATCATCGGTGCTTTTGCAGTCGCTTTTCACGCAAGGCCGCGATACACCAAAGATATGGATATCTTAGTAGAGCCTACTAGCGAAAACAGCAAAAGAATTGTGAAGGCCCTAATTGAATTCGGTTTTGAAAGTTTGGGTTTGTCAGAAAAAGATTTTAGCCAAGAAGGCAGGTTTGTGCAGCTGGGGCATGAACCGGTTAGGATTGATATCATAACATCTATAGCGGGTTGTAGTTTTAAACAGATATGGCGGAATAAAACTGTCGGCATGTACGGAAGAGAAAAGGTATTTTTTATTGGACTGAAAGAATTGATAAAAAGTAAGAAGAAAGCGGCACGATATCAGGATAAAGCGGATTTAACTATCCTGACGAATAAATAAAAGAGAGAAATACCATGAATCTCGAGACATTACGACATAGCGCGTCGCACATAATGGCAGATGCGGTGAAAGAATTGTATCCGGACGTCAAGCTGGGCATAGGCCCCGCCATAGAAGACGGTTTCTACTATGATTTTGACCGTAAAGACGCTTTTCGGCCTGAAGACCTCGCGAAAATAGAAGAAAAGATGCGCGAGATCATCTCCAAAAACGATAAATTCACCTGCGAGGAGATGAAAAAGCAGGATGCAGTCCGCCTTTTCGAAAAGACGGGCGAAAAGTATAAAGTCGAGATCATAAAAGAACTCGAAGGCGACAAAATCACCATTTACAAACACGGAAAATTCACGGATCTATGCAAAGGCCCGCACGTAAACTCTACCGGCGAGGTGAAGAGTTTCAAATTGCTATCAATTGCCGGCGCGTACTGGCGCGGCAACGAAAATAACCCCATGCTTCAGCGTATCTACGGCACAGCATTCTCAAGCGATAAAGAACTCGCGGAATATTTAAAATTTGTTGAGGAGTCAAAGAAGCGCGACCACAGAAAACTCGGGAAAGAACTCGAACTTTTTACCATACAAGACAATATCGGCGCCGGGCTCGTTTTATATTATCCGAAAGGCGCGATGCTGCGTAGTATCATAGAAGACTTCATAAAAAAAGAGCACTTCAAAAGAGGCTACGAATTTGTCAGAAGCCCCCACATCATGAAAAGCGATATATGGGTCCAGTCGGGCCACTACGAATATTATAAAGAGAACATGTACATATTTAAGATAGAGAACCAGGAATACGCGATCAAGCCGATGAACTGCCCGGGCCACATGCTCGTTTATAAATCGCGGGTCAGGAGCTACCGGGAGCTGCCTATAAAATTATTTGAGCTCGGCGATGTCTACAGGCACGAAAAGTCCGGCGTCCTGCACGGCCTTCTACGGGTAAGGGGTTTTACCCAGGACGATGCCCACATCTTCTGCTTGAGAGAGCAGGTCGAAGACGAGATAATAAAGGTCATAGATTTCGTCAAGGACGTGATGGATATTTTCGGATTTAAGGATATGGATATCGAGCTCAGCACGCGGCCGCCAAAATATATCGGGAAAGTTGAGGACTGGGAAAGGGCCCAGGAGGCGCTCATCAATTCATTAAAGAGAAAAAAATTGGACTTCGAGATCTGCGAAGGCGAGGGCGCCTTTTACGGGCCGAAGATAGACATAAAGATAAAAGACGCGTTGAAGCGGCCGTGGCAATGCGCGACGATACAATGCGACTTTGCGCTTCCCGAGAGATTTGACCTTAAGTACACCGGGCAGGACGGAAAAGAGGAAAGGCCCATAATGCTTCACAGGGTAATACTCGGCTCACTCGAGCGCTTTATAGGCACTTTGATAGAGCATTATGCCGGAGAGTTTCCGCTCTGGCTTGCGCCGGTGCAGATGGTGCTTATACCGATATCCGATAAGCAAAACGAATACGCCGAGACGCTGCGGGAGAAGTTTTCTAAAGAAGATTTTAGGGTAGAGATTGACAAAAGGGACGAGAAGATGCAGAAGAAGATCAGGACCGCGGAATTGGAAAAGGTCCCTTATATGCTCATAGTGGGGGGAAAAGAGGCAAAGGCCGATAGCGTTTCGGTAAGATCTAAAAAGTCAGGCGATCTTGGGATTCTGAGGATCGAAGAATTTATAAAGAAGGTAAAGGACGAAATAAATAGGAAACAATGAAATCCCTCGCTTAAGCACTTGAAAATTTCTTCGAAATTTTCTGCGTAAGCTCGGGATAAATTCGCCCTAACAGGCGAAAAGCGGCTAACAACTTACGTCGCAGCGAGAGAAAATAAATGCTCCGTAAGTTGTGGGCTCATTTAGGGGGTGGTTCATATCCAGATCAGGATAAGAATAAACGAGAGTATACGCATAAAGGAAGTCAGGGTCATAGGCGAAAACAGTGAGCAGATAGGAGTATTGGCCACAAGTGAGGCGCTTCGCATGGCGAGGGAGCGTGGTTTTGACCTTGTGGAAATTTCACCCAAATCCAATCCGCCCGTCTGCAGGATCATGGACTTCTCAAAATATAAATATGAACAGGAAAAGAAAGAGCGGCTTGCCCGGAAAAAACAGAAGGTGGTCCACATAAAAGAGATAAAAATAAAGCCGAATATCGAAGAAAACGACTATCAGGTCAAACTGAAGCATCTAAAACGTTTTCTGGAGCGGGGCGACAAGGCCAAAGTGACACTTGTGTTCCGAGGCAGAGAGATGGCGCATACTGACATCGGAATAAAGCTTATGAACAGATTGATGAAAGACCTAAGTGAGATCGCCGAACCCGAAAAGATGCCGGTTTTAGAACACAGGGCGATGGTCCTCATAATAAACCCGAAATAGCCCCTCGACTTCGCTCGGGATAATTTGCATACGTACGATAGAGGGCAAATTGGAGAATATCATGCCAAAATTGAAGACAAGAAAAGCTGTGGCAAAACGCTTCAAGATTACCAAATGGGGCAAAGTAAAGAGGATGCAGGCGGGCAAGAGCCACATATTGACGAAGAAAGAGAAAAAAAGAAAAAGACACCTGAGGCACGGCGTACTTGTTTCAAGCGCTTTTGCGCGCAATATAAAACGGCAGCTGCCGTACGGATAGTGAAGCAGCGGACAAGATAAAGAACAGGAGAACAACATGGCTAGAGTAAAACACGCGGTTTCTTCGAGGAGAAGGCGAAAGGCCGTATTAAAGCGGGCTAAAGGCGGTTACGGCGGCAGGAGTAAATTATATCGTACTGCCAAAGAGACTGTTATGCGCGCAATGGCCTACAGCTACAGGGACAGAAAGGTAAAAAAGAGGACCTTCAGGAGGCTTTGGATCGTGAGGATAAACGCGGCCTGTAGGATGCAGGGTATTTCTTACAGCAAGTTTATGAACGGCTTGAGGAAGATCAAAGCGGCGATAGACAGAAAGATCCTGGCTGATATGGCCGTCAACGATATGCCTTCGTTTGTTAAATTGGTCGAGGCGGTAAAAAAGGCGCCCGCATCGGCACGCCCGGTCAAAAAATAAGACAGCTTGGGACGGGATATGGAAGAAAAATTAAACCAGCTTGAGAAAGGTATCTTAGAAGCGCTCGATAATGCCCGGACGTCGGAGAGTCTTGAGGAGATCCGCATAAAATATATGGGCAGAAAAGGCGAGCTTACCGAGATACTCAAAAATATAAAGAATGTGCCTTCGGCGGACCGGCCGCGTATCGGCGAGCGGGTGAATGCGCTCAAGAAGTCGCTGGAGGAGAAGATCCGGGAAAAATTGCAGACACTGGGGGGCGGAGAAAAGGGCGCAGAAAGTTTTATAGACCTTTCTCTGCCTGGATCAAGGCGCGAAATAGGCTCCAAGCATCCTCTTACTCAGATAATCGATGAGATATGCGGCGTCTTCGTAGGGCTAGGGTTTCGCATAGAAGAGGGGCCCGAAATAGAGACCGAATATTATAATTTTACAGCGCTCAATATCCCCGATGACCACCCTTCGAGGGAGACCTTCCATACATTTTTTCTCGATGTTCCGGCTGAAAGGCATGAAGGCCGCGGCAAAGACTACAAGGTCCTTTTGAGAAGCCAGACTTCAACCGGACAGATCAGAGTCATGGAAAAAGAGAAGCCCCCGCTTCAGGTCATAATACCGGGCAGGGTTTACAGGCCCGACGCCACAGACGCGTCCCATTCTTTCATGTTTCATCAGGTGGAAGGCCTTATGGTGGACGAGGATATAAGGTTTTCGGACCTGAAGGGCGTGTTGGACCTCTTTTGCAAGTCGATGTTCGGAAAAAATGTTAAAACCAGATTCAGGCCGCACTACTTTCCGTTTACCGAGCCGAGCGCCGAGGTAGATGTCTCGTGCATAATCTGCGGCGGGAAAGGCTGCAGCGTTTGCGGCAAAAAGGGATGGCTCGAAATATTGGGCGCGGGTATGGTGAGCCCGAAAGTATTTGAAGCCGTCGGGTATTCGCCGGAGAAGTGGTCAGGTTTCGCCTTTGGCATGGGCGTAGAGCGCATAGCGATGCTCAAGTGGGGCATCACCGATATCCGCCTCTTCTACGAAAACGATATGAGATTTTTGAAACAGTTTTAGATTATTGGGGTCAGACCCTGATTATGTAAACTACGTAGTTAACATAACGAGGGTCTGACCCCAACAGGATGGTATGAAAATAAGCTACAGCTGGCTAAAAGAATACATAGATATAAAAGAGTCGCCGGAACGCCTCGCCGCCATACTTACAAATAGCGGCAGTGAGGTGAAGGCTATCGAGTTAACAAGCGGCGATTTCATTATGGACATAGAGATCACCCCGAACAGGAGCGATTGCCTGAATTATCTGGGGGTAGCCCGCGAAATATCCGCCCTTACCGGCAAAAAAGTCAAAATGCCTCTCCCCAGGATAAAGAAAAGTTCCGGAGGCGCGCCGTTTAAGGTAGATATAAAGGATAAAACGCTGTGCCCCAGATACACCGCACGGTTTATCAGAAATATAAGTGTGAAGGAATCGCCCGAGTGGCTCAAAAAAAGAATCATTTCCATGGGCCTGAGGCCCGTTAATAATGTAGTGGATATAACCAATTTTGTGCTTTTTGAG